>JAKSJJ010000083.1 GCA_024398335.1 Bacteroidales bacterium
TCGCGCCTCTGTGCGAGGATGCTTCGCAGACCACACCGGTAGAGTTGACCAGACTCTACCATCAACACCTCGCGGCGGAGATAATGGACACGCCTCATAATTGGCTGTGGAGCCATAAACGTTGGAAAAACGCTCATAAATAATAAAAGATATGAAAAGACTGACATTGCTTTCCTGTATATTGCTCATGACAGGGATCATCGCTTCCGCGCAGGATCCTCAGGGTGCTGTGAGCTACTCTCTGCCAAAGACAAATCTTTGCATTGACGTCGAGGCTGTACAGGAGAATTTCCATGCTGGTCCCTACGCTGAGTTCGCGAAAAAGTACCTCGGCATCGAGGTGGCCCTCAAAGATGAGCAGAGCTGCCATCTGACAAAGGTGACCGTGACTCCGAAGGTCGAGGCTGATTTTTCCGCCAGGTATTCTATGGTAGTCCCCGCGAAGGCTTTCGAATGCACCTTCCTCAGCCTTTGCGCAGGCGGTCTTGTCGCTGTGAATGAGGGATCCTTCGGACAAGAGTCTGTCTGGCGTTTCCCATCAGCGGCGAAGGCTCAGTTCGCCGCGCAGGCCTCTTCATCGAACCTTCAGCTTGAATCTACTACCCTTTATAAAAATGTAAAAGGGGATAACGCATGGAATCAGGTAGCCGTCCAGCAGGCGATGGTCGTTGAGAAATCCGCCGATAAACGTGCCCAGGAGGCAGCGGAGATGATATTCTCGCTTCGTAAGAAAAGAGTACAGATCATTACTGGCGACACGGACATGACTTACAGCGGAGAGGCTATGGGCGCCGCTATCGCGGAGATGACTCTTCTTGAGCAGCAGTATATGACCCTTTTCACGGGATACACCGACAGCCAGGTCCAGACTATGCATTTCGAACTGGTGCCTGACGCCTCTAAGGAGGAGCAGAAGTATATCGCGTTCAGGATTTCGGACATAAGCGGTGTAGTAGGACCGGAGAATCTTTCGGGCAGCCCCGTGCTTCTCGAACTGGTCCCTGACAAGCCTTCGCGGCCAGTCAACTCCTAGACAGAGGCGACCGGTAAGGAAGTCAAGCCTGCAAAAGGCCAGGTTTTTAATTTCAGGACTCCTGCTATATGCTCTATGCGTCTAGTGTTTGGCGGGCAGCTTCTGCTCTCTGGCAGAGTGCCTGTGTATCAGCTGGGTGTAGAGTCGTCTTTGCCGGTTTCAGTAATAGTCAAATAACTAAACATTATAATTATGAATATCACAGAACTTGATCCAAAAATCGTGTGGAATAACTTCCACGCCCTCACACAGATCCCTCGTCCTTCTAAACATGAGGAGAAGGTAGCCGCATATCTTTATGAGTTCGGTAAGAAACTCGGCCTTGAGACAATTAAGGACGAGATTGGAAATATCATCATCCGCAAGCCAGCTACGCCTGGATGCGAGAATCTTAAAGGCGTGATTCTCCAGGGTCACATGGACATGGTTCCTCAGAAGAACGCTGACACAGCGCACGATTTCGAGAAGGACCCTATCCAGACATGGATTGATGGAGAGTGGGTTAAGGCTAAGGGTACGACCCTGGGCGCCGATAACGGCCTTGGTGTCGCTATGGCCCTCGCGGTTCTTGAGTCCAAGGATCTCAAGCATGGCCCTATCGAGGTGCTCGTGACTGTGGATGAGGAGACTGGAATGACAGGAGCCAACGCTCTCGCGCCAGGCCTTCTCCAGGGAGATATCCTTATCAATCTTGACTCGGAGACCGAGGGTGAGCTTTATGTAGGTTGCGCCGGTGGCCTTGACGCTTCTGTGAGCGCTAAATATGACTCTGTTGAACCTGAGGAGGGCCTTCTTTGCTATTCATTGGCAGTCAAAGGTTTCAAGGGAGGCCATTCAGGAATGGACATCATCCTTTACCGAGCTAACGCCAATAAGGTAGCCGCTCGTGTTCTTTACGCTCTGATGACAGAGGCGGACGTGAAACTTCTTGACATGGAGGGAGGTACGCTGCGTAACGCGATTCCTCGTGAGTGCTTCGCTACAGTGTATGTGGAGCCTGATAAACTCGAGAAGGCGAAAGAGGTGTTTGAGCGCGTGAGCGCCCAGATCAAGGCCGAGTACGCCACTACAGACCCTGAGTCTGAGTTCATCTTCGAACCATACGTCTGTGAGGAAGGGGAGTGCTGCGATCATTCAGAGTGCCTTTATGTAGAGCCTGTACGTGCCCTTGAGCTTATCCGTGCCGTTCTCGCATGCCCTGACGGCGTGGAGAGAATGAGCGCTGATGTGCCGGGTCTTGTCGAGACCTCAAATAGCATGGCTATGGTCAAGATCTATAAGGGCGAGTTCATGGTCAAGACTCTTCTTCGTAGCTCTGTGGATTCCGCGAAGGATGCTCTCGCCGCTAAACTCGAGTGCGTCTTCGACCTCGCGGGATGTGACGTCGAGTTCACCGGAGGATACAGCGGATGGGCTCCAAACGCCGCTTCAGCGATTCTCGCTACAATGAAGAAGGTATATAATGAGTTGCACGGAAAGGAACCTCAGGTCATGGCTATCCACGCCGGTCTGGAGTGTGGTATCCTCGGCGGTATCTATCCTCATTGGGATATGGTCTCATTCGGTCCTACCCTTATGAGCCCTCATTCTCCTGACGAGAGAGCCTTCATCCCTTCTGTCGCTAAGGCTTGGGACTTCCTCAAGGCAGTGCTCGAGGCTATTCCTGTTAAATAAATGATTGTTTTTCAGGCGAATAATTTTGCTTTGAAATAAAATCTTTGTATATTTGCAGCCCATTTTGCGGGGGCATACGCCCGTGAATGGACTGCAAATTTTTAACTAACAATTAATTACAAACAAAATGATCAAACAGTACGAAACCGTTTTCATTGCTACTCCCGTTTTGTCTGAGGCTCAGATGAAGGAAGCGGTTGCAAAGTACACTGGCTTCATCAAAGAGAATGGTGGAGAGATCGTGTACGAAGAGGACTGGGGTCTCAAGCAGCTGGCTTATCCTATCCAGAAGAAGACCACAGGTTTCTATTATCTTGTAGAGTTCAAGGCTGACACTCAGTTCATCGACAAGCTCGAGACTCAGTATCGTCGTGACGAGCGTATCATCCGCTTCCTCACTTTCGCTATGGACAAGAACTCCATCGCTTATGCTGAGAGAAGAAGAGCTAACAAGCAGGCTAAATAATTTAGGAGGAAAGAATTATGGCACAGAACAATGAAATCCGTTATTTGAACCCTCCTACAGTAGAGGTTCGCAAGAAGAAATACTGCCGCTTCAAAAAAGCAGGTATCAAGTATGTTGATTACAAGGATGCAGAGTTCCTTAAGAGGTTCCTCAACGAGCAGGGTAAGATCCTTCCTCGCCGCATCACCGGTACTTCTTTGAAGTTCCAGCGCAAAGTGGCTCAGGCCGTAAAGCGCGCGAGACATCTCGCACTTCTCCCTTATGTTACTGACCTTCTTAAATAAGCTGACGAGATATGGAAATCATTCTTAAGAAAGACGTGGCCAACCTCGGCTATGCTGACGAGATCGTCAATGTAAAGACAGGATATGCTGTCAACTATCTTATTCCTCAGGGCTTCGCTATCCTCGCTACTCCTTCTGCAAAGAAGATTCACGCTGAGGTTCTTCGCCAGAGAGCACACAAAGAGGCTAAGCTTGTAGCAGACGCTCAGGCCCTCGCCGCTAAGCTCGCTGAGACTACCGTTCAGGTCGCTGTCAAAGTCAGCGAGTCTGGCAAGATCTATGGTTCTGTCACTACAGCCGCTGTCGCTGACGCTCTTGCTCAGGCCGGTGTAGCTGTTGACAAGAAGGACATCACCCTTGAGAGCGTTAAGGAGCTTGGTGTTTACGAGGCTACCGTTAAGTGCTACAAGGCTGTCAAAGGCGCATGCAAAGTTGAGGTTGTAGCTGAGTAATCAGCCCCTTCCTTTTCGAAGATAAAGGACGACTTTAAGGGTCGTCCTTTTTTTTATTTTTCAAAAATCGTATCTTCGCGTGATATTGGTTTATTGGCGTATGGCAGAAGACGTAAAGAAAGTGACAGCAGATTATGGTGATGAGAAAATCATCACCCTGGAGGGTGTAGAACATATCCGTAGAAGACCTGGAATGTATATCGGCCGACTTGGTAACGGCGATAACCAGGGTGACGGTATATATGTGCTGCTTAAGGAGATCGTGGATAACTCCATCGATGAGTTCTCAATGGGCTTCGGAAAGCTCGTCCAGATAAATGTCGATGAAAAGAATGTCTCAGTGCGAGACTATGGCCGCGGTATTCCTCTTGGGTCTGTCGTAAAGGCCATGAGCGTGCTTAATACCGGTGGTAAGTACGACGACTCCGTGTTCAAGAAGTCTGTCGGATTGAACGGAGTCGGTTCTAAGGCTGTCAACGCGCTTTCTTCCCATTTCTATGTCGAGTCTTTCCGTGACGGTCAGAGCGCATACGCCGAGTTCGAAAGAGGAAAGCTGATTTCTGAGGGACGCCGTGAGACAAAAGAGAAAAACGGTACTTTGGTGAAGTTTACTCCTGACGAACTGATGTTCGTGGATTACAGCTACCGCATGGAGTATGTCGAGACCTTGGTCAAGAACTATTCTTACCTCAAAAAAGGCCTTACCCTTAATCTCAACGGCACTCCATATAAATCAGAGAACGGTCTTCTGGACCTCGTGAATGATTCTTTGAGCGAGACCCCTATATACGAGCCTATACATCTTATCGGCGAGGACATCGAGATAGTCATGACTCATGGAAACAGTTACGGAGAGAATATCGTCTCATTCGTAAACGGTCAGAATACCCGTGACGGCGGTACACATCTCGCCGCTATCCGTGAGGCTGTCGCCAAGACCCTCAAGGAGTTCTACAAGACCATGTCCAAGAAGGACTTCGACCCGGGTGACATTCGTCAGGGAATCATTGGAGCCATCAGTATCCAGATCCAGGAGCCTAACTTCGAGGGCCAGACAAAGACAAAGCTCGGAAGTACATATCTGTGGGAGAAGGAGGTCGTGCGTGAGGACGGTACCCGCGACGTGGATAAAGGTCCTACTATCCGCAGTTTCGTGAATGATTTCGTGAAGGTCAATCTCGAGAATTATCTCCATATCCACAAGGAGATAATCCCTGTGCTCCAGCAGAAGATCCAGGAGTCAGAGTCGGAGCGAAAGGAGATTGCCGGAATACAGAAGAAGACCCGTGAGCGCAACAAGCGTACGAATGTCTATAACAAGAAACTCCGCGACTGCCGTTATCATTTCAACGATAAGCTTCCTAAGGGAAAGGAGGATATGCGTGAGCTCACGAGTATATTCATCACCGAGGGAGACTCAGCGAGCGGAACTATTACTCAGGCACGCAATTCTGACGTGCAGGCTGTATTCAGCCTTCGTGGTAAGCCGATCAACTGCTTCAAGGAGAGCCGTAAGAGGGTGGCGGAGAATGAGGAACTCAACCTTCTTGTGTCCGCGCTTGGAGTGGAGGAGGATCTTGAGGACCTCAGATACAACAACATTGTCATCGCGACCGATGCCGATGATGACGGAATGCATATCAGGATGCTCGTGGTGACATTCTTCCTGAAGTATTACCCTGATCTTATCCGCCGAGGCCATGTACATATACTCCAGACCCCTCTTTTCAGGGTCAAGGCGAAGAAGGGCAAGTCGGTCGAGGCAGTCTATTGCTACAGCAGGGAGGAGAAGGAGAAGGCTCTCAAGAGCGTCAAGGGCAACTGCGAGATAACACGATTCAAAGGTCTCGGAGAGATTTCCCATGATGAGTTCTCGGATTTCATCGGTGAGAATATACGTCTTGACGAGGTCAAGCTCTCGGAGGAGGAAAGCATACTCGAGCTGCTTGAATTCTACATGGGCGATAATACGATTGACCGTCAGAAATTCATCAAGGGTAACCTCAAGACAGAAGAGGAGCTTGACGGAATCGACTTCTAAATAAAGTGTGTATGAAAAGAAAAATCGCCAATTTCATCTTCACGAAGTTGCTGGGTTGGCATGCGGGTGACGGTGTCGTGCCGGAGCCTAAGTGTATAATATTAGGTGTGCCTCATACTTCTTTTTGGGATTTTATCATGTCGTGGCTGTATTATACCTCAGTGGGCGGCACAGCGAGAATCATGATTAAGAAGGAGTTTTTCTTCTGGCCTTTAGGCCCGATACTCCGCGCTCTTGGCGCCATTCCGACCGACAGAAGCAATCCGACCGCTCTGGTCCTGTCCCTCATTGAGGAAATGGAGAAATGCGAGACTTTTCATCTTTGTATCGCCCCGGAGGGCACAAGGAAGGCGATTTCTAAGTGGAAGACGGGCTATCATTTCATCGCTACTCATTGTGATGTCCCGGTCTATATGGGCTATTTTGATTACAAACTGAAGGAGGTCGGAAGGGGAGAGAAATTCCCGTTGACTGATAACGCCAGAGAGGATACGGAAAGGCTCCAGGCCTTGTATGAACAAAAGGCATACACTCCTAAACATCCTGAGCGCTTCGCCACTAAATAGGCGGGCGCTTGTTTTTTTGAAAAATACTCCGTAGATTTGCCCCGAATATTTGATTCTTAACCAGAATGAGACGCAGTACATTCTTTTCGGCGCTGCCGAAAGTATTACTTTGGTCTGCCTTGTCTATATGCGCATGTACGAAGGAAGACGCACGCGAGCAGCGGACCAACAGGGGAGTTGAAGTCGGCTTCTGTGCCGGCGGCGTCTCGACTCGTACCCACATCACTTCTAACGGTCTTTCTTCTTCTTGGGACGCTGGTGACAAGGTGTCGCTTTGGGCTGTCAATTCTGAGGGAAGATACTATTTAGCGAACAGACAGTTTTATCTCCATGCCGCCGGAGACGGTTTGGCTTTCTTCACGGCTGTTCTTGACGAACCGATGACTGAGGGCCAATATACCTATTATCTTACTTCTCCTTCTCCAGTTTCAACTGAGGGCACTAAGGTGTCATTCAATCTTCCGTCCGTCCAGGACGGCAAGGCGGGGAAAGGCGCTGATATCATGATAGGAACCCCTACAACAGGTCGCCAGCTTGATGTTTTGCCGGAGATCGTAGATCACAGCACGCTGAGAATGGAACTCAATCACATCCTCCATCATTTCCGTTTTTATATTCCGGAAGATGATACGGCGTTCGACGATGAGAAAATAGAGAAACTTGTCGTTTCTTTCCCTCGTCCTGTGGTCGGTACTCTTACCGCTGATTGCACTGATCCGGCATCCGAGCTGACCCTCAGCTCCGCATCCCAGACCGTAACGCTCACATTGGATGAGCCTATCGGCCGCTCAAGCGCTTCCGCTAAGGAATATGCGATAGCGTCGGTTATTCCGTTCGCCGCCCAGGCAGGGGAGAGTCTGTCTATCAAGGCTTATTGTCATAACAGTGTCGTCGAGGCTGAACCTGTCTCACTTGCAGAGCGTTCTTTCCTCGCCGGTCATTCCACTCCGGTAAGGATACGCCAGGCCTCTGTAATTCCTCTTTACAGGCTTCATTTCGTTCTGGCCGGATCTAATCTCGGTGAACTTCCTCTTAAAATCACTCTTGCAGCTCCTTCTGGATGTGTTTTTGAGAACGGCTCCAACGTTTACGAGTACGAGCAGGGTGATGAGATACAAATCGGGCAGGAGATGGAGCTCGTATCTGAGGATGAGGC
>JAKSJJ010000084.1 GCA_024398335.1 Bacteroidales bacterium
TTTCGTGAAAGAGAAAAAATACGGCAACGTCCACTTTACTTTCTTTAAGTAAGCAGGCGCTGCCGTCTGTTTTTTATGTCGCTTGACTCTTAAATAGAGAAGTTGTGGTAGTGCGGACCGAAACGCTCGAAGGCCGCGCGGTCGAGGGCTTCTCTGTCGTCCGGGTGCGCGATGCTGATAAGCAGTTTAGCCCTTTCCTGAAGTGAGCGTCCGTAAAGATCGACGGCACCGTACTCTGTCACGATCCAGTGGGCGTCCGCGCGAGGGGTCACGACTCCGGCGCCAGGGTTGAGCACAGGGGTTATCTTGCTGATGCCCTTATTTGTCCTTGAGGCGAACGCTGTGATTGACTTTCCGCCCTCCGACATTGTCGCTCCCTTAACGAAATCTACCTGTCCGCCAGTTCCGCTGAAGATACGGGTTCCGATCGAATCGGCGCTTATCTGTCCGGTGAGATCGACCTCCGTGGCGGAGTTGATGGCTTTCATGTGCGGGTTCTGGGAGATGATCCAAGGGTCATTCGTGTATTTGATGTCCTTCATCAGCACGTCAGGGTTATTGTTGATGAAAGAGTAAACATCCTGCGATCCGAGAAGGAAGGACGATACGACCTTGCCTTTGTCTATGCCTTTGCATGCTCCGTTGATGACTCCGGCCTTGATAAGGCGGAGGAGTCCGTCGGCGAACATCTCTGTGTGGAGGCCGAGGTTCTTGTGCCCTCCGAGCTGGGCGGCAAGGGCGTTAGGGAGGGCTCCGATGCCCATCTGAAGGCAGTCTCCGTCCTCGACCAGGGCGGCGCAGTTGCGGCCGATGAGAACCTCTGTCGGGGTAGGCTCCGCGAAGGCGGCGGTCACAAGAGGGCTGTCGTCCTGCACCAGGTAGTCGAACTTGTCGAGGCTGACAAGGTCTCCGTATGCGAAAGGCACGTTAGGGTTCATCACGCCGATGACTATCTCGGCGGTCTCTATAGCGGCGATGGAGCAATCTACGGAAGTTCCCAGCGAGACCATTCCGTCTCCGTTCGGCATGGATATATTGACTAGGGCGGCTCCGAGCTTGATGACGCCTTTACGGTAGAGCGCCTGGCTTTCTCCGAGGTGGACAGGGAGGTAGTCGGCATATCCGGCGTTGACATTTTTTCTCACGTTAGGACCAACGAAGAAGCCTTGCTCAAAGAAGATTCCTTCG
Organism: Bacteroidales bacterium; assembly: GCA_024398335.1. Classification (GTDB taxonomy): domain Bacteria; phylum Bacteroidota; class Bacteroidia; order Bacteroidales; family UBA932; genus Cryptobacteroides. Next base: position 1,189 of record JAKSJJ010000084.1, read on the forward strand.
TATGCGGGGTCGCTGTATGGCGCGGGACCCTCAGTGTGGAAGTGGTGGAAGTGCAGGTCTTCGATGTCGCCTGCGTCCGCTCTTTTGCAGAGGGCCTTGATAAGGATATGGGGCACGCTGGCAACGCTGCTAAGGTGTACGTGTGAGTGGGATTTTATGTGGCTGACTGCTTCGTCGGCGCTTACAAAGTGTAGATTATCTCTCATGTGGTGATTTTTATCGTCGCGAATATACGAATGAATTTTAATTTTCATTATCTTTGTGAGTTACCACGCACGAACGCGCACATGCATACACGAGAAGAAAAGCTGCAGGCCTTCGGAAGGCTGCTTGACATAATGGACGCTCTACGGAAAGATTGTCCGTGGAACGCGGCCCAGACCATGGAGTCCATCCGCCCAATGACCGAGGAGGAGGTGTACGAGCTCAGCGACGCGATTATCCGCGGCGACAAGGCCGAGACCTCTAAGGAAATAGGCGATCTTATGTATCACATGGTCTTCTACGCATGCATCGGCCAGGAGAACGGGGATTTCGACATCGCCGACTCTATAAACAAGGTCTGCGACAAGATGGTCTTCCGCCATCCTCATGTCTTCGGTCCTAAGGATAAGACTTTGACAGCCAAGGACATAGCCGATAATTGGGAGCTTGTCAAGGCGAGGGAGAAGGACGGGAATAAGACAGTCATGTCAGGGATACCTTCATCTATGCCTGCTCTTCTCAAGGCTCTTTCCATGCAGGAGAAGGCCAGAGGCTGCGGATTTGACTGGGAGCAGAGAGAGGACGTGTGGGACAAGGTCGCGGAGGAGATGGGCGAGGTCAAGGACGCCTGCGCTGAAGGCGAGCCGTCGCATATGACCGAGGAGTTCGGGGACCTGATGTTCTCTGTCATCAACGCCGCCCGCCTTTATGATGTGGACCCGGAGGTCGCTCTGAGTTCCACTTGCGAGAAGTTCCGCCGTCGTTTCACCTATTTGGAGGAACATACGATAAAGCAGGGCCGCTCTTTAAAGGATATGTCCTTGAAGGAAATGGATTTCTTCTGGGATGAGGCCAAATCAAAAGGATTGTAATAACACATAACCATTTTTTAATAACCTACACATTATGAAATTCAACAGAATTCTTTCAATGTTCGCGATCGCCGCTCTTTGCGCGGGCGCATGTACAAAGCCTGATGGTCCTAAGGATGATCCTACTCCAGATCCGGATCCAACTCCGGAAGAGGCTCTTGTCGTTCTCAGCTCTAAGTCTGTCACGATCGCTCAGGAAGGCGGCAACCAGACTGTCGAGGTTGAGTCTAACTATGCTTGGAAGGCTTCTTGCTCAGCAGAGTGGATCAAGTTCGCTCCAGCAGAGGCTGAGGCTGGTAACGCTCAGCTCACTATCACCGCTGATCCTAACACCGATCCTGAGGAGCGTTCAGCCCAGGTCACTGTGACTGTCCCTGAGAAGCTCAGCGTCAAGATCACCGTTACCCAGCCAGGTCTTCCTAAGCCAGCCAAGAAGGGTGGTATCGAGAACGCCGAGGACCTTGTAGCATTCGCTAATCTCGTAAATGCGGAGGGTGACTATAGCGAATATACCAACGATGAGGGAACTGTAGTGCTCCTCGCTGACATCGACATGAGCGGTGTGACCTGGACTCCTATCGGAACGTGCTTATATGTGACTGGCAACTACAATGGAACTCCTTTCAGAGGGAAGTTCGACGGTCAGGGTCATACTATCAACAACCTCGTCTATACTATCCCTGCTTCCGCTCCTGCTCAGACTGTAGGTGGTCTTTTCGGAACTGTATTCGAGGGTACTGTCCAGAACGTCAAGATGGGCGCTGGCTGTAAGTTCGAGTCTCTCGCTTCTAACGAGAGCTGCCTTGGTTCTATCGCCGGCCATACTCTCAATTCTGTCGTAAGCAAGTGCGAGAGCGCCGCTACAGTAAGTTATGACGGCGGTACTATAGCCGACAAGAGGCAGTCTATCGGCGGTATCGTCGGATGCGTAGCTGGTACTAACAGCGCCGCTGTTTCCGCTAATGTCACTCCTTCTATCATCACTGAGTGTGTCTTCACCGGAACAATGACCTCAAAGAACGCCGCTAATAACAAAAATGGTGGTACGGCTATTTCTCTTGCCGGTATCGCGGGATTCTGCGAGTGTACCAAGGACGCTGACGGCAACTATCCGAAGAACAACATCATCGAGAAATGTGTGAACCGTGGATTTATCTCAGGCGAGGCTTCCCGTATCGGCGGCGTCGTCGCTTCTTTGAACAACGCTACGGAGTGCAACAATTGCGTCAACTATGGTAATGTCGAGTGCTGTGACGTTGTGGCTTCAGATTCTCGTCCTGCAGGTGTAGTTTCTTGTATGAACGCTAGAACATACGTCAAGGGCTGTATCAACTATGGTGTTGTCAAATTCACTGTCGCAGGTGATACAACCCACGGTCTCGCTGCCGGTGTCGTAGGCCAGGCTAATGACGCTACCAACACAGTCATCGAGTGCGAGAACTACGGTGAGGTTTACTCAGACAACATCAAGAACGCTGATCCTCGTATGGGTATCATCATCGGCAACTGTAACGGTAAGGCTGTTACTGTAAAGGGATGTAAGGTAGGCGGTAAGATCGGTCCTCTCACTGAGGATGATACTTACAAGGTCGTCACTATCACAGCTGACAATTTCGCGACATATCTTTCTCTTAACTCTGCGAAGAATACCGCCGCTAAATTCGAGGATAACGTTTTCGCTACTAAATAAATTCTGATGGATTACAGGATAGTACAGGTTCTTTCCCGCAGGGATTTAAGACGCTTTGTGAAGTTTCCTTTGGATCTTTACAAGGATTGTCCTCAGTATGTCCCGGCATTGAACTCTGACCAGTATAAATCTCTTACGGACGTGCCCATGCTCTCTTATTGTGAGAGAGTCATGTGGCTCGCCCTTGACCAGAAGGACAGGGTCGTGGGCAGAATCTGCGCTATGCTTAATCCTCGGTATAACGAGCTTTATGGAAAAAAGAGGGTACGCTTCGGCTGGTTTGACACCATCGATGACTTCGCCGTGGCGTCCCTCCTTATCCATACCGCTGAGAAGTGGGCCCTCGAGAAGGGAATGGACGAAGTCCACGGCCCGCTTTTCTATAACACCTTGGGCAAGCAGGGCATGCTTGTCGAGGGTTTTGAGAACATTCCTCCGTTCAATTGCCTTTACAACTACCCGTACTATAACGATTTCATGACCAGGCTCGGTTACGAAAAGGAGTGCGACTGGGTGCAGTATAAGGTCAAGGCGGACATGGATGTGCCTGAAAAGATGCACGCTATCGCTGACCGTGTGCAGGAAAGATATCATTTTGTCGAGGGCGACATAGAGCGCCTGAAAAAAGACAAGGCGATGATAAGGGAATTCTTCCGTATCTATAACGAGAGTTTCTCGACAAGTGTCCTTAATTTTATTCCTTTCACTCAGGAGGAGATAGACATGGAGGCGGCGCAGTCCATTCCTATGCTCAATAAGGACCTGTGTACTTTCCTTTTATCCCAGGAGGGGGAGATCGCAGCTTTCGGCATCTCTTTCCCGTCTATATCAAAGGCTTTGCAGAAGGCTAAAGGCAGACTTTTCCCTTTTGGCTGGTATCATCTTCTCAAGGCCTTGCGCAGTTATGATACCATTGATCTGATGATCAACGGCGCCGCCCCGGATTGGCAGCGCTCCGGCGTCTCCGCGGTTTACCACTGCATGATGTCGGAAAAGACAAAGAAGACCACGGCGAAATGGGCGATCACCAATCCCCAGATCGAGACAAACTCCGCGGCGAAGGTGTGGGAGCGTTACGATCCTCAGCCTTTCATGCGTCGCAGATGTTATGTTAAGAGAATAGCTGAATGATTATGAGAAGATTGACGCTTATATTCCTTGTCATGGCAGCCTTCATGGCGGTCTCGTTTACCGGTGCCCCTAAGGGCAATGGCGGGTTTATCTATGTGTCAAAGCAGGATATGATGCTGTATCTTTACGATTCGACAGCAAATCTTGTGATGAAGACCCCTATCGCTTGCGCGAGGGCCTACGGAAACAAGAAGTCAATGTATGACGGAAGAACTCCGGAGGGAGTTTATACCGTCCTTGAGGCTTTTGATTCGAGAAATAAGCCTTATACCACAGATGACGGAAGGGTGGTGTACGGAGTTTACGGTCCGTACTTTGTCCGTCTGAACCATCCTATCTCAGGTAACGCGATAGGTATCCACGGGACGGGAACGCCGTCTTCGATAGGAAAGCGTTGTTCGCACGGCTGTATCCGTGTGCACAATGACAGTATAGCGAAAATTTATCCACATGTATATAAAGGAATGCCTGTCATAATCAGTCCTTCTATCAAGGACATACAGGCGGACCAGGCAAATTAATTTTATGGCAGAGAACACACTATTGCAGAAAATCCTTGGACTCCAGGGAAAATTTGAGGAACTCCAGAACCAGCTCGCTAGTCCGGATGTGGTTTCGGATATGAAGAAGTTCGTACAGCTGAACAAGCAGTACAAAGAGCTTCAGCCGGTAATCCAGGCTGGTCAGGAATATAAGATGATGCTTGATGAGCTGGACATGGCGAAGGACATCATCGCTAACGAGAAGGACGAGGATCTTCGTGACATGGCGAAGGAGCAGATCGCTGAGATTGAGCCTAAGCTTCCTGATATGGAGCAGAATATCAAGCTCCTGCTCATCCCTGCTGACCCTGAGGACGAGAAGAACGCTATCCTCGAGATCCGCGGCGGCGCGGGCGGTGATGAGGCCGCTATTTTCGCTGGCGACCTTTTCCGTATGTACAGCAAATATTGCGAGACCAAGGGTTGGAAGATGGAGGTCACGAGCCAGTCTGAAGGCGCTGTGGGCGGTTTCAAGGAGATCGTCTGCAAGGTCAGCGGCGAGAAGGTATATGGTACTCTTAAGTATGAGTCAGGTGTACACCGCGTACAGCGTGTGCCTCAGACAGAGACCCAGGGACGTGTCCAGACTTCAGCGGCTTCCGTAGCGGTGCTTCCTGAGGCTGGTGAGTTCGACATCGAGCTTAACATGAATGATATCCGCAAGGATACCTTCTGTTCATCAGGTCCTGGCGGACAGTCCGTCAATACTACTTACTCCGCTATACGACTTACCCATATCCCTACCGGTATCGTCGTGCAGTGCCAGGACGAGAAGTCCCAGCTCAAGAACTTCGATAAGGCTCTCAATGAGCTTCGCACGCGTATATATAATATGGAGTACCAGAAATATCTGGATTCCATCTCAGCTAAGCGTAAGACCATGGTCTCTACCGGTGACCGTTCCGCTAAGATCCGTACTTACAACTACCAGCAGTCACGCGTCACAGACCACCGTATCGGTTACACTATGTACAATCTTCCGGTGTTCATGGACGGAGCTATCCAGGAGCTTATCGACCAGCTTATCATCGCTGAGAACGCTGAGCGTCTCAAGGAAGCAGGTTCAATGGAGGATTAGTCCTTCATCTATAAACAATAAGACCGGTCCTTTCGGGCCGGTCTTTATTTTTGTATGGCGCTAAGTGTTAGCGCGTGATGACATCGATGGATTTCTCGATGAGTTTGCGTACTGCTGGCTTGTAGTCGGTGTTGCTGCTCTTGGCGTGACGCTGAGCGATGATACAGCATACTGTACCTGCGTTGTGTCCAAGCTGGCGAGCGATTCCCGCGATAGCGGAGCCTTCCATCTCGAAGTTGGTGATTTTCTTTCCGTTATGGCGATATGCCTCGAATTCTTTTACCATGTCAGGAAGGGCGAGTCCCATGCGGACGACGCGTCCCTGAGGGCCATAGAAGCCTGACGCTGAGATGGTCATTCCCATGATGGCGTCGTCTTTCCAACGCTCGCGCATCTCTTCTCCCGCGGCTACGAAATATGGGTGTGGAAGATGCTCGTTCCAATGAACCTGCTTGTAGAAATCTTCCTCGAAGTCGGCCAGGGCGATCTTATCGCGGTCAGCGTACCAGTTGAGCAGACCGTCCATGCCTACGGAAATCTCGGAGAATACGTATGATCCGAGAGGAATCTCCGGCTGGATGGCTCCTGATGTGCCGATACGGAGGATGTTGAGACTCTTTTTCTGCTCTTTGACCTCACGTGTGTTGAAGTCTACATTCGCGAGGGCGTCAAGCTCGGTCATTACGATGTCGATGTTATCGCAACCGATTCCTGTTGAAAGTACTGTGACTCTCTTTCCGTTATGTTTTCCGGTGGTTGATACGAATTCGCGTGATTCGTGGCGGAACTCTATGTCTGTAAGATATTCCGCTACCATCGCCACGCGGCCTGGGTCACCGACTAGGATGACGTTGTCGGCGAGCTCTTCTGGACGGAGATGAAGGTGGAAAACCGATCCGTCTGAGTTTATTATAAGTTCTGATTCT
>JAKSJJ010000085.1 GCA_024398335.1 Bacteroidales bacterium
TATCTTCCGATAGGCGTTGAGGACGTTATGGATAAGTCTTTGGATCAAGCCCCGGCGGGAAGTAAGATAGTCTTTTCTCTTGGGCGTCTGGTCGGATACAAGGGTTATACTTACCTTGTCGATGCGGCGAAATATCTTCCGAGAGATTATGTTATAGTCATTGGGGGCGGCGGTCCGTTGAGGGACGAACTCCAGGCCCAGATAGACTCTCTGCCTGAGGGAAGCGCTTCTGTCAAGCTGCTTGGAAGGGTTCCGGACGAGGAGCTTAGGAAATGGTATAACAGCTGTAAGGTGTTTGTGCTGAGCAGTATATGGAAGACAGAGGCTTTCGCCATAGTACAGGTCGAGGCCATGAGTTGCGCGAAGCCTATAGTCGCGACAAAAATCCCCGCATCGGGGGTCAGCTGGGTGAATGAGGACGGAGTATCCGGCGTAAATGTTCCGGTATGCGATTCTCAGGCTCTCGCCCGTGCTATCGTGCATATCTGCGAGGACGAGAAGAGGTACCAGAGATTCTGCGAGGATGCCAGGAGCAGATATGAGACGCTCTTCACGTATGGCGTGATGATCTCGGGCTGCAAGAAGATATACGAGTCTTTATAATGGTAGATTCTCTGGAAAAGACCCTTTTTGAACTGATTCATCTTGGCTTGGCTGGAGGCAAGGTGAAGCCAGGCCAGGTGGCACCGGAACTGTGGCTCCCGCTGTTCGCCTTTTCTCGTTCGCATTGTGTCCATACGATAGTTTACGATGCGATTGATGGCGTGCCGGGGGGACCTGACCAGGATCTGATGCTCGTGTGGGAGAAAGAGGTGAAGTCCATGGCTGATTTTTATAAAAGAGTCAAGGCTGTCGCCGAGGTCCAGACAAAGGCTTGGGAGAATCATTCTATCCGTGCCGTACAGCTTAAAGGCTTGACTTTCGCTCAGTTATATCCGAATCCCGAGCGTCGTATCCAAGGCGATATCGACTGGTGGTTCCCCGAGGAGGAGGGCTTTGAAAGGGCGCTTGAGGTGGCAAGGAATAATGATGTGAAAATAGTCTTTGACAGCGACGGAGACCTGCATTATATGCTTGGCGGAGTCTGCGTCGAGCATCATAGAAAAGGCTTTAGATATGAGGGGGAGATGGGGGTGTTAGTCCATGTGCAAGAGCATATTCTAAAGCATGCCATGATTTTCGGCGTCGGAATGCGCCAGATTTGTGATTATGCCCTTGTAAGAAAGGCGTACATTGGTAAAATTGACAGGGGCGAATATGCGGCGGCCTTAGAGGAGTGTGGTCTTTCGAAGTGGAATGCTCTTCTAGACTCTGCGGTTATAAAGATGGGCATTTTGCCGGAGGCGTTTTCGAAGGAGGAATTATCCGCCAAGGATAAAAGCAAGTGTGATTATCTGATAGAGCTTATTCTCAAGGACGGAAACTTCGGAAGAGAAAGAAGGGGAGCGCGTAAATGGATGTCATTCTTAAAAAGAATGCCGTTTTTTATGACCATCGCCCCGAAACCTATGCGGAGACGCTTGAGCGCTTTGGTGAAGGGGCGTGCCGGGAGGTTGTTTTAATGGAATGAAAAACTTAAATTCGCGAGTTATTATGCTGAAAAAGAAATCAATGATATCGGTAATGAAAAACTTTTTTCTGTGCGTGGCTTTCGTCGCTGTGCTCAGCTCTTGTTCTTATAAGAGGCTGACATATCTCCAGGACATGGACACATTGACAACATACGACGTCACAGAAGGTCCTGAGGCTATTATACGCAAGAATGATAAGGTCAAAATCCTCGTAAGCTGTACAAATCCCGCTCTTTCCGCTCCATTCAACCTTGGCGGAGTAGAGGCGGCGGTAGACGCGGTGACGGGACAGATTTCGGCGCCGAAGACGGGCTTGGAGGCTCCGGAGTATCTTGTGGACAGGAACGGAGACATACTTTTCCCTATTCTTGGAAGTATCCATGTCGAGGGACTGACAATGGAAAAACTCAGGGAGGAGGTGACTCGTCAGATTGTCGAGGGAAACCTGATCAAGGATCCTATCGTTACAGTAGAGTTCTCAAACTTCCAGATAACCGTACTTGGAGAGGTCGCCAATAGAGGGAATTATTTAGTTAACGGCAATACCACGATTCTTGAAGCTATCGCACAGTGTGGCGATTTGACCACATCCGCTATGATAAATGATGTATGGGTGATAAGAAGTGACGGTAAGAGAAGGAATGTCTACAGTTTGGATTTAAGGTCAAAGAGTTGCTATGATTCTCCGGGCTTTTATCTCCAGCAGAATGACGTGATTTACGTCAAGCCTCGTAAGTCAAAGCTGGATGCTAATGCGCAACTTGGACTTCAGATTTCCGGCATGGCGCTTTCTGTCGTGTCAATTATCGCTAACGCCCTTATCTGGACTATCGGGAGGAGGTAATCATGGCAAACAATAAATTCAAATCACAAAACGAGCAAGGGGTCAATATTCTTGACCTGTTCTTTTACTTGCTGAGTTACTGGTATTGGTTCTTGCTCTCGCTTGTCGTCTGTGTGGGATTTGTCGCTTACAAATATGCGACATCCAATTTTGTTTATCGAGCAGATGCTACTGTTATTATCAAGGATCCATCCAACACTAAGAGCGCGGCTCGTCTGGATAATTACAACAACCTTATTAACCGTGCAAATGTAGCGAATGAGATTCTGCAGTTCCGCTCGAAGAATCTTATGGCAGAGGTGGTAAAGCGTCTAGACGCTAATGTGAGCTACAAGGTCAAGGCACGCCTTCGCATGAACGAGCTTTATAGCGAGGCTCCTGTAAGGGTCAAGTTTCTTGATAAATACGCAGGCCCTTCCACCTTTGTCGTCACTGCTAAGGAAGGAGACTGCGCAGAGGTCAATTTCGGCTCCGGAAAAGAGGTCATTTCTTTCGGGGATACAGTCAGCACTTCAGCTGGAAAGATTGTCCTCACGGCGAACCCGGGCTACAGTCCGGACTGGTATGGAAAGGATGTTACCGTTTCAAGGACATCGCCTACCGCAATGGCTGTTTATTTTGTCAACAGACTGCAGATTCGTCAGGCGGAGGACGAGGCGGCGATCCTTAGATTCTCTTTGCAGGACTCCGCTCTTGAGAGGGCCAAGGATGTTCTCAGCATGCTCTTTATCGTCTATAATGAGTTGGCGGTCGCTGACAAGAACATGGTCGCTGTCAATACCGCCGCTTTCCTTGATGAGCGCCTGGCGATTATCGAGGAGGAACTTTCGGAGGTGGAAAGGGAACTCGAGGCCTTCAAGGTCAAGAATGTCATGCTGAGCGCCGACGAGGCCGCCCAGAATTATCTTACCGAGACCCGTGCCTCAATGAGCGCTATCGCCGGTTACGAGACCCAGCTTCGCCTCGCGGAGAATATGAAGGAATACCTCAACAATCCTGCGAATGACGGTCTTGTTATCCCTGGCAACACCGGTCTTGACGATTTCCGTATCGAAGGTCAGATAACCCAGTACAATAACACCCTTCTTAACAGGGACCGTCTCGTCGAGGACAGCAGTTCCGAGAACCCTCTCGTAAGGAGTCTTGACGCTTCGCTGGTTACGATGAAGACCAATATCAAGCGCTCGCTTGACAGTCACATCAGCTCTATCGAGGCGAAAAAGCGTGAGGCCGAGACTCGTGAGAACCAGTCCCTCAAGAAGTTCACCAAGATGCCTTCTACGTCGCGCCAGATGCTTACTATCGAGCGCCAGCAGAAGATCAAGGAGAGCCTTTACATGTTCCTTCTCAATAAGAGAGAGGAGAATGCTCTTACCCAGGCTATGGTGGACAACAACGCACGTGTCATCGATGAGCCTGACGGCCCTTGGGCCCACATCGCTCCAAGCAAGAATAAGAGTCTTCTTCTTGGTTTGCTCATTGGTCTTTTCCTTCCTGCGGTGCTTCTTATCGCCCGTCTATTCCTTGACACTAAGGTCCGTACCCGCAAAGAGATAGAGGACACTATTGACGTTCCGTTCGTGGGTGAGATACCGAAGTGGGACGGAGCTAAAAAGAAAAGATCGTCAAAGTCAAAGACCCAGCAGGAGTCAATTGTTGTCTATGACCGTAGAAGCAAGGGTATCATGACCGAGTCTTTGCGAATCCTCAGTACGAACATTGACTTCATGCGTGACGCTTCGAAGACCTCCCAGGTCATCACGATGTCTTCGTTCAGTTCAAGTGCGGGTAAGTCTTTCGTCACAATCAACCTAGCGGCTTGTTTCGCGGATAATAAGAAAAAGGTCATCATTGTCGACCTTGACCTTCGTAAGAGAAGCCTTTCTAGACGCCTTGGTTATGTCCATGGTATCAAGGGAGCGTCTAACTACCTATATGACAGTTCCATCATCTCGGAGAAGATAATCGTGCCTAACGTGGTTCCGGGAGTGGACTTCATTCCTGCGGGAATGATTCCGCCTAACCCTGTCGAGCTCCTCCGCAGAGACCGTCTTGATGAACTTGTAAACCTGTTAAGAGAAAACTATGACTATGTCATCATCGACAATGTCCCTGTTGACATTGTCGCTGACTCAACGGTAATCAACCGTGTGGTTGACACAACTCTCTTTGTGATCCGCAGCGGAAGCATCGACCGTCGTATGCTTGACCTGCTTGAGAAGATATACAAAGAGGAGAGGTTCAATAACCTCGGTATCATCCTTAACGGTTCTGAAATCCGTCGCCGCTATGGCTACTCATACGGTTATGGTTATGGCTACGGCTATGGTTACGGCTATGGCTATGGTTACGGCTATGGCTACGGTGAGAAGGAGTCCGCTAAAGATGGTGACTCAAATGATGAAGATTAATGATAATCGCTGTTGATTTCGACGGAACTATCGTCGAGCACAAGTACCCTGCGATCGGAAAGGAGATCCCTTTCGCTATCGAGACCTTGAAAAAACTATCCGCTGACGGCCACAAGCTTATCCTTTGGACTGTCAGGGAAGGAGACCTGTTGAATGACGCGGTTGAATATTGCCGCTCGAACGGTCTTGTGTTTTATGCCGTGAATTCCGATTTTCCTGAGTCGAACTGGGACAACTACCAGACCTCAAGGAAGATAAAGGCTGATGTTTTCATTGATGACCGCAATCTCGGCGGCTTGCCTGAATGGGCGGCCATTTACGAGATGATAAGCGGTCAGTCTGACTATGAGCCGGTTCAACCTAAGAGAAGTTCACGCGATAAGAAAAAGCGCAAGGACGGGTTTTTCTCCCGCTTGCGCCGTCGTATGGCCGAGTCCAGAGAGCGTCTTAAGCCCGGTGGTCTTCGTTAAAGGCCTTTAGTCTTTCCTCAAGAACGGGGTAGAGTTCTTCTCTCATCCTGCTTGTGCAGGCCCTGACTCCCTGTCGGAGACTTCCGGTTGTTGAAAGGCTGATGCTGCTGATGCCGTAGTACATCATCTGGACAAGCAGCTCCTCCGAACTCATATTCCCATATCCTAAAGTGAAGAAGAAGCCGTCGCCCACTTGTCGGGTGACGTCTTTTTCGTATACGATGTGGAATCCGTGCCTGAGAAACGCCGCCTTCATCATCTCCGCCCTTCGGGCATATTCACGGGTGTCCTCTACGAAGTCGATGCCTCCCTCGCAGCTAAGTTCCATCATCTTGGCGTAGGCGTATTGTGTGGACGCTGTACATCCGCTGGTGATCATGTAAAGTATCGAGGCGACAAGCGTGCTTCCGAATACTCCCGCGTCATGATAACGCTGAGCGAGAGCCGGATAGTGTTTGTCGTAGAGGGCGTCGCTGATGCAGCAAAGAGCGATTCTCTGGCCGGCATAACTGAAAATCTTCGAGGCCGACAACATCAGTATGTAATTGTCAGTGTATTTCGCGACGGTCGGAAGATATGGCTCCTGGAAAGGCTTTCCTAGCCCTTCCTTTCTATAATCCATGCAGAAATACGCCAGGTCCTCGAGCACCACTACATCGTGCGAGGTGGCAAGTTCTCCGATGACCTTCAATTCTTCCTCTTCAAGGCAGGTCCATGCGGGGTTGTTCGGGTTGGAGTAGATAATCGCCGCGATGTCTCCTGCCGCGAGTTCTTCTTCGAGCTTGGCTTTAAGGGCGACGGCGCCACGATAAGGGTATATGTCAAACTCCCTCCACTGAATACCGAGAACCCTGAGCTGGGATTTCTGGATAGGGAAGCCCGGGTCTATGAAAAGAACCTTATCTTTCCCCGGAATCCTTTGAGTACATGCGATAAAGGAGCCGAACGAGGCGGCTACGGAGCCTGTCGTCGGCACGCATGAGCGTGGGCTGATGTCCACGTTGATAAAGGCCTTGACAAAGCGTGAGGCCGCGTCTTTTAGTTCAGGCACGCCTGCGGCGGCGGGGTATTGCGAGCCTATGCCGCTGTCCAGGGCTTCTTTCTCCGCGGCTACGCCATAAGCGTTGATCGGCAATCCCGGTGAACCTTGATCCATTCGGATAAAAGGTATTCCGGTCTTTTTCTCAAGATATTGCGCCACAAGCAGAACTTCCCCTATGGTCGCCGTCGAGAGATTGGCGACATGGCAGTTTCTGCATGCCTCATTTACAAGTTCTTCGCTGAAAATTCTCATAATTTCCTAGATTGTAACGATACGGACGTCTTCTTTTTCGTCCTCACATCTGATAAGGGTGTTCCCCAGGCTGTCGGCGGCGAGTGAACCTCCGCTATAGTGCTCGAAAGGGTCATCGCCGACCCTGTCCACACCTATGACGACGCAGCCATTGTCCACTGCCCTTCCGTGAAGCAGCGCTTCCCATGCCGGACGTCTCTGCCCAGGCCAGCTAGCTACGCAAAGAAGGGCGTCATATTCCTTTCTTCCCACGTTCTCGCACCATGACGGGAAACGCAGGTCATAGCAGACGATAAGCCTTAGACGCTTGTCCATATAATTGATAATCACCTTGTTCTCTCCCGCGGTGAAGTGCTTGTCCTCGCCCGAGGGAGTGAAAAGATTGTGCTTGTCGTAATACTCTACGCCGCCGTCGGGACGCACGAAATAGAACCTGTTGCGATAGCTTCCGTCCCCCGCATGCAGCGCTATGCTGCCGGCGATAGCCGCTCCTGTCCTCGCCGCGGTGGCCTTCATCCACTCCACGCTCTGGCAAGGCTCCTGCTCCGCTATGCCCTCTGGCTCTGTAGCGAAGCCTGTTGAGAACATTTCAGGCAGCAGGTAAAGATCCGCTCCGGGAGTGCTCTGAATGAGTTTCTGCGCCTTGCGGGTGTTCGCCTCGGGATCAGCCCAGGCTATGTCCATCTGTACTAGTGCTATCTTCATTTCTCGATTTCAAGGCTATGGGTGAGGGTTCCGTCCTGTGTGAAGGTCTTGACGGAGATTTTATGAGCGTCCGCCTCGAAATCCAACCTTTCCTCGTTCGAGTTCACGAAAATAGGGAAGTCATTGCCGCACGCTCCCTTTTCCCTGAGCATGTATTTGTGGTGGTGGCCGCTGAGCATCAGATCAATCCCCGCCTCGTTAAGGATAGGGTTGAACTCTCGGTTTATCTGCCTCTGGGTGTACCAGCTTCCCTTATCGCAAAGGGTAGGGATGTGGATAAGACAGACCTTGAAAGGAGCGGAGGCGAACTCAGGGTCCTTCAC
>JAKSJJ010000086.1 GCA_024398335.1 Bacteroidales bacterium
TGACAAGGGTTTCGCGTCCGCTACGTTTGTCGTCTTCTGATATGAAGGCGCGGATTTCTCCCATTAGCGGGGTCATCTGCTCCGCCCCGAGCGAACAGTTAAGACCGAATGCTACTGGCTTGCAATGTCTTACGGCTGTATAAAAGGCTTCTGTCGTCTGACCCGTCAGCGTACGCCCGCTTCTGTCGCTGGCGCTCGCCGAGATCATGACAGGGAAATCCTTTGATATCTGGCGAAGGGCGAAGATGGCGGCTTTGACGTTCAGGGCGTCGAAGCATGTCTCGATAAGAAGAAGGTCGGCTCCCGCCCGTATGATGGCGTCTATCTGCTCATGATAAACATCCGCGAGGGCGTCAAACTCCAGAGGCCTCCATGCGGGGGAGGAGGCGTCAATAGCCATAGACAATGACTTTGAAGTCGGGCCGACGCTGCCTGCGACGAGAACTTTCCTTGATGGATTCTCTTTCATCCACTCATCCGCCGCTTTTCGGGCTATGCATACTCCTTCGAATGCCATGACGGCGGCCTTGTCCGCGCAGCCGTACTCCGCCTGCGAGACTCTGTTGGCGCTGAAAGTGTTGCTCTCGATGATGTCAGCTCCCGCCTCCAGGTACTCCCTGTGGATTTTTTCTATTATCGACGGATGTGTAAGGTTGAACATCTCGCTGTTTCCGCTCAAGCCGTTTCGCTGGAGCATCGTACCCATGGCTCCGTCAAGAATTATGACGCCTTTTTTGAGTTTTATTTCTTGGAGAATGTTCATAGTTCCGCGAAGATACTAAGCAAAGGGAAATTTTCCTTATATTTGTTTGTTGGTAAAGAAAAAATCTGATTATGGATAGAAGAAACTTCCTAAAGGTGTCGGCTGCTTCCGTAGCGGCGATGAGTGTCGCAGGGGCCATAGATGTCCAGGCGAAGGCGAAAAAAGAGTCAAAGAACGCCCCCAAGGCAGGCTCTAAAGGAGATGATGAGTATTCTATTGTCATTCTTGGCGATACTCATTGGGATATGGGCCCTGACGCTCCGTATCATGTAGGATATAGTGATCCAAACCCGACTCGAGAGAAGAATCATTGGCGCGAGATCGCCCGTAACGGCGAGATGTGGAGCGGGCGTTGTCCTCGTATGGTCAAGGCGGCGGGTGAGGCCGCGAGTGAGGATACAAAGATGTTCCTTCACATGGGTGACATGATCCAGGGTGACACGGGAAGTCTCCAGCAGCATAAAGATATGCTCGACGGAGCGGTGAATTATCTCAAGGGTCTTCTCGGGGAGAAACCGTTTGTCAGCGTCGTGGGTAACCATGATATCCGCATGAAGGACGAGAATGTCGGAGCGGCAGCGTACAAGGAGTATATGACAGAGCGTATGTCACAGGAACTTGGCCAGAAGATCGAGAAGACAACGTTCTCTTTCTGGGTGGGGAGGGACGCATACATTGTCATCGACTTTGTGCGTCCTGACGACGAGGAGGTCGAAAGACTGTTTAAGGAGACTGAAGGCGCACGCTACACTTTCGTGGTGATCCATTGCCCTGTACTTCCATACGATAACGTGAAGTACTACAATTGGATATATCATTGCCGCAAGGAGCCTGACCAGAGCAAGCGCCATCACTTCCGTGAGCTTTTCGCGAAGAGGGGAGTCATCGTATTGTGCGGACACTCTCATACCACTGAGCATGCTGATTGGTGGGGAGACGGAGGCCGTATCACCCAGATGACCATGAGCAGCGTATGGCGTAAGGATGATCTCGCTCAATATAGGGTCGTCTCCGAGGGAGCGGAGCATTATGGTGAGGTACGAGAGTGCCTGAAGGCTCAGAAGGGCGAGACCGTCACCGCGGAGGAAAAGGCTCTCTTTGATGAGTACCGTCCAGGTCTTAAGATATATAATATGTCTGACGCATGTGGATACTATAAACTCAAGGTATCCGATTACGGAGTCATGGTCGATTTCTACGGCGGCGACGAAAAACAACCCGGCAAGACCTTTATATTAAGGTAGTGCCGGGCTGTAAGCTGATGTCTGATTCTGATTATTCATCGAGCCATTCGTGCTCGTGATAGAGAAGGTACTCAACTCCGATTTCGTCGCACTGTTTCCAAAGCTATTTTAGTGTTTAATCTATTATCCCAAGAAGCTGAGGAGGATACCCGCCGCGACGGCGGAGCCGATGACACCGGCGACATTAGGGGCCATAGCGTGCATCAGAAGGTGATTCTTAGGGTCAGCCTCACGACCGGCACCCTCGGATACACGTGCGGAGTCAGGGACAGCGCTCACGCCGGCGTTACCGATAAGAGGATTGATTTTCTTGCCCTCTGGAAGGAATAGGTTCCATGCCTTTACGAAAAGCACTCCGCAAGTCGTAGCGATGATAAAGGACAGAAGACCGAGTCCGAAGATCTTTATCGAAGTCGTGCTGAGGAACTTGTCCGCCTGGGTTGAACATCCCACGGTAAGACCGATCAGAATGGTCACGACATCGACAAGCGGACCTCTCGCGGTCTCGGCCAGACGTCTTGTCACTCCGCTTTCTTTAAGCAGGTTACCGAAGAAAAGCATGCCCAGAAGAGGTAGTCCTGAAGGCACTACGAAAGCCGTAAGAATGAATCCGACGATAGGGAAGACGATCTTTTCTCTCTGGCTTACCGCGCGTGGCGCCGCCATACGGATAAGACGTTCTTTCTTAGTCGTGAGTATTTTCATGATAGGCTTCTGGATCACAGGGACCAGGGCCATGTACGAATATGCGGACACGGCGATGGCGCCCATGAGGTCCGGGGCCAGTTTCGAAGAAAGGAAGATGGCCGTAGGGCCGTCAGCGCCGCCGATTATGCCGATGGCGCCGGCCTCGTTAGGCGAGAATCCTAGATGAAGGGCGATAAGATAAGCGCCGAATATTCCTATCTGGGCGGCCGCTCCGATAAGCATGAGCCTAGGCTGCGAGATAAGAGCGGAGAAGTCCGTCATCGCGCCTATTCCGAGGAAAATCAATGGCGGATACCAGCCCTGGCGTACACCCTGATATAGAATATTCAGGACAGACCCGTCCTCGTAAATTCCGACATTCAGACCGGGGAACATAGGAATGTTGCCGACGACGATGCCGAAGCCGATAGGCACCAGAAGCAGAGGCTCCCATTCCTTGACTATACCCAGGACGATGAACACGATGCCAAGGCATATCATGATGATATGCTGGAGCGTGCAATTCGCGAATCCCGTGTACTGCCAGAATTGCTGTAAACTTTCGAATATCGTATCCATGAGCGGAGGTACTATGCTATCGTGACTATTTTAGCTCCCTCAAGGACAGAGTCGCCCTTGCTGACATGAATGGCAGTGACTGTTCCGGAAACTTCGGCCTCGATGTCGTTCTCCATTTTCATGGCCTCGAGCACGGCGACCTTCATGCCTGCCTGCACCTTGTCTCCGACGGCTACATTGACGCTGATGATGACTCCAGGAAGCGGTGCTGTCACATCAGAACCAGCGCCTGCCGATGTCGGGGCTACAGGAGCCGCCGGAGCAGCCGGTGCGCTCGCCGGAGCGACAGCAGGGGTGTTTACAGGGGCTGCGACGGGTGCGGCGGCCACGGGATTTTCCATCTCGACATTATATTCGACACCGTTCACGGTGACGCTCGCGTTCTTTCCTTCAATATTGCCTACAGTCACCTCGTACTGCTTTCCGTTGATCTTGAATGTATATTTCTTGTCCATATTTCTTTTCGATTTCTAATGTTTTCTTCGGATTGTAATAATGTATGATTCCCTGTCGTGGACCTGCTCATTAAGGTAGAGGTGGAGCGCCATGGCGATAGCCGCCTCGGTTTCATTTGCCTCGCCCTGAGCCAGGTCAAGCGCCATCGCGATGGCCGCCGCCGTGTCCGCGTCAGGCTCAGCCCCGGCCTTTTTCTTGCGTGAGCGGCACTTCGCGAAAATCTTCTTGAAGTCGGTGTTGCAGACTATGCCCACGATAGTGTATGCGATGAAAAGAAGCAGAAGGGAACCGAACACCACGCTGACGGATACGAGTGTGATTGTCAGTCCGTGAGGGTCTTTCTGGGCTATTCTCTCCGCTTTGCTTTGTACGATTCCAAGCGTGTTGAATGATCCCGGTGTAGGGTCCGCCTCATGGATGTTGTCAAAGATGAGTTCCTTGGCGTCATGGCAGAACTTCGCTATGCTCTTGAGCGAATCTATCGTCGAAGGGACGCTCAGGGAATCAATGATCGTACGTCCGTCTGTGCTCACAAGATAGGCAGTTGAGCCTGCCTTGAGGGTGAAGTTAGTGTGGAATGTTCCCTCATTACTGAGGCTGTCCGCATAGAACACCACGAGTTGCTTCGGACCTACGCTGGTCTTGGCGTCACGCTTTGATATGTAGTATTTTCTCAAATCGTTCCTGTCGTCAGTGAGGAAACAACCGGAGAACTTAACTGTGCCATTCGATGTGTTGAGAACCTCGATCCATGGTGCCTGACCTACATAGACCTCGCTTATGATGAGGTCCGATAGGTTCTGACCACGGCAGATCCCGCACAGACACAAGGCCAGAATGGCTGTCAGTATGACTTTCGCTTTCGTCATTATTGAAAGATTTTACAAAAGTGAGCGGGATTACAATGGGAGGTTGTCATGTTTGCGGCTCGGGGCGCTGACTTTCTTGTCGGCGAGACTCTCAAGGGCTCTGCAAACTCTGAAACGCGTGTTGCGAGGCTCGATAACGTCGTCTATATATCCGTAGGCGGCGGCGTTGTAAGGATTGCAGAAAAGATCGTTGTATTCGTCTTTTTTCGCCTGGAATGCGGCTGAGCGCTCCGCTGGATCGACAATTTCCTTCAGGTCTTTTCCATAGAGTATCTCCACGGCTCCGTCCGCTCCCATGACTGCGATATTGGCGGTAGGCCATGCGTAGTTTATGTCGCCTCGCAGCTGTTTGCAGCTCATTACGATATGGGCTCCGCCGTAGCTTTTGCGCAGGGTGACAGTGACTTTAGGGACAGTAGCCTCACCGTAAGCGTATAGCAGTTTGGCACCGTTGGTGATGATTCCGCCGTATTCCTGCTGGGTTCCGCAAAGGAAGCCAGGCACGTCCACGAGGGTCACAAGAGGGATGTTGAACGCGTCGCAGAAGCGCACGAATCGGCCCGCCTTGCGGCTTGCGTTGATGTCAAGTACTCCTGCGAGAACTGAAGGCTGGTTGGCGACGATGCCGACGCTGCGTCCGTTCATCCTGGCGAAACCGACGATGATGTTGCGTGCCCATCCGCGGTGAACCTCGAGGAATTCGCCGTTGTCCACGATGCTTCCTATGACCTTGTACATGTCGTAAGACTTGTTCGGATTGTCAGGGATTATGTCGTTGAGACTGTCGTCAACTCTGCCTGCAGGGTCGGCGCAGTCAAGCGTTGGCGCGCTCTCACGGTTGCTTGAAGGGAGGAATGAGATCAGGCGACGGATGGTGCTGATGGCCTCCTGCTCGCTGTCCGCCTTGAAATGCGCGACTCCGCTCTTAGAGGAATGCACCTGTGCTCCGCCGAGTTCTTCCTGCGTCACTGTCTCTCCGGTCACGCTCTTGACTACGGCCGGTCCTGTAAGGAACATATATGAAATGTCCTTGACCATGATGGTGAAGTCTGTCAGGGCAGGGGAGTAAACCGCTCCGCCGGCGCATGGACCGAAGATGCCGCTGATCTGAGGGATGACGCCGGAGGCGAGGATGTTGCGCTGGAATATCTCTCCATATCCCGCGAGTGCGCAGACTCCTTCCTGGATACGTGCTCCGCCGCTGTCATTAAGGCCTATGCATGGAGCGCCGTTACGCACCGCCATGTCCATGACCTTGCAGATCTTCGCCGCCTGTGTCTCTGAAAGAGAACCGCCGCTGACGGTGAAATCCTGGGCGAATACATACACGAGCCTTCCCTCTATGGTGCCTTGTCCGGTGACTACTCCGTCGCCGTCGAAGGATGTTTTTTCCATTCCGAAATTGGTGCAGCGATGGCGCATGAACATGTCATACTCCTCGAAACTGCCTTCGTCAAGAAGCAGCGCGATTCTTTCGCGGGCTGTCAGTTTGCCCTTGCTGTGTTGCGCGTCAATTCTTTTCTGACCGCCTCCGAGAGCCGCGTCGGCCCTCTTCTGGACGAGTTCGGATATTCTTTTTTGCTGGTCGCTCATCTTATTCAAATTGCTTTCAAAGATTGCAAAGATAATGATTTATATTTATTTACAGGTCATGATGTCCAGTATCATGCTGTCGGTCTCTCTCATGCCGACTGAGCCGATACGGCCAAGATTCTGTATTGTCTTCTCTATGTCGTTCTCGATGATGCCGTCGTTCTCGCTGATGCAGATGCCGTCGAGGGCGAGCACCGCGGACTGGATCGAGCTCGCGACTCCGCTGGCCACCTTCATCGCGCAGCCGACCTTCGCTCCGTCGCAGACCATGCCTGTGATGTTGCCAATCATGTTTTTGATAGCGGCGCAGACCTGCTCGTAGGAGCCTCCTCGAAGGTAAACAATGCCGCAGCTGGAGCCGGTCGAGGCCACTACACAACCGCAAAGGGCGGAGAGTTTTCCGAGGTAGCTCTTGATGTGGATGGCGACAAGATGAGCAAGGACAAGGGCTCTGGCGAGGGATTCGTCGTCCACCTTATGCTTAAGGGCGTATGCGACCACGGGCATTGTCACGGTGATTCCCTGGTTTCCGCTGCCGGAGTTGCTCATCGCGGGAAGGGTACATCCCGCCATGCGGGCGTCAGATGCCGCTGCGGTCAGGGACATGGCGTATGTGAGGAAATCCTTTCCATAGACCTCTTGATTGCCAGGATTTACTATTGTCTTGCCCACGCGGAGGCCATAATTTCCTTTAAGGCCTTCTTTCGCGAGAGTTAGGTTCATCGTCTTGGAGTCAAGGATGAAGCGTATGTCTTCAAAATCGACAGTCTTGGCGAATTCTACTATCTCCTTGACAGTAAGGCCATAGCGCAGGTTGTCATTTTCTTGGGAGTTGTCGTCTGACTGTACGTATTCAGAACTTTTGACCATGTTGTCGAACCATGTGCCCGTAATTTTATCGTGGTCATTCTCGATGACGGCGCACGCGTTGTGACGGCCGCATTTGACACATGCCTTGACATAGAGTTTCTTGTCTGTCTGGGCTACGCTGATTTTGACCCTTTCCTGTCTTACCAGCTCCTCCGCCTGGGCGATCGCCTCCTCGGAGAGGTCGTTAAGCACCTCGAGACCATAGCGGCTTTTCCCGCATACGGCTCCGAGCGCCGCGGCGATATGAAGACCTACCATGCCTGTACCCGGGATACCCACGCCCATGCCGTTCTTGAGTATGTTGCCGCTGACCTGCACTTCCACGAAGGCGTGCTCGGCGGTGCAGCGGTCGCATATGTGCCCGATTCTGTCCGGGTCCTTGATGCGCTCCTCACGCATGATCTCCGCCGCCTTAGTGACCGCCAAGGCGACAGCGATAGGCTCCGTACACCCCAGAGCCGGTTT
>JAKSJJ010000087.1 GCA_024398335.1 Bacteroidales bacterium
CCGGGGCGAGTCCCATTTTCGCGAGGAAGTCTGTCTGAGCCTTGTAGCTTGCCAGAGCATAGCGATAGAAGGATTCGCTGACGGCGTATATGTCAAACTGATATATCGCTGTATCCGCCTCGAGAACAGGAGGTTCCTCCTCCTGGTTTTCTTGCGATTCCTCTCCCAGGATTGGCTTTATTTCGCTCATGTCCATGTCCGTCAGAGTAACTGACCCGTTCTTGAACGCTTTACCCGGAATGACCGTGAGGGTAGGGTTCTCTGACGGGATTATGTAATTGAACCACAGTTCTACCTGGGCGAGCTCGATTTCCGGGTTTGTAGTCAGGGCGATGGCGGGCCGCACGACCATTGATGTGTCCGGAGTCTGCTTCATGATCTTTACGGCGTAGAATTCGTTTTCGCTCGGCTGCTTCTTTAGACGGAACTCGAAGCTTTTGAACTGGACTCCCGCCATGTACTCGTCGCCAAGGATTATTTCTTCTAGTTCCGGCTCCGAAGGCATTATCGCCCAGGCGCCTACACTCTTTAAGCCATCAGCTTCCAGGTGTACTTCTATCTTCTCTCCCGGCTTTACTCCTGGCAGGAATCGGCTGTCTCCTATCTCGATAGCCTCGCCGGCGATGAGTACTTCCTTTCTTGTAGGCTCGAGTTCAGGGATATCTTCCACGTTCCCTCCCGCGGGGGCCGCATAGTTGTATGACAGAGTCGTGCCTTCCGGGGTGGCGATACACTGAAGGTATATGCCCGGATGACTTTTGCTGTTCACCTTGAATGTGTATTCGCAAGAGACTAGACTAAGTAGAGCGGCGAAATATATCAGGAATCTTCTCATGTCTTAGAATTTATATGTGAATGAGACTGACGGGAAAATAGGAATGACGCTGTATGCGACTCCTTCATAATCACCGTTGTCGTTCTTTCTGAGGAACGCGAAGAAAGCGTTCTTGTGGTTGTAGAGGTTATACACGCTTCCGCACACGACAAACTGGTGGGAGTTCTTGAAGGTCTTGGTGTAGGTGACTCCAAGATCCATCCTGTGGTAATCCGGAAGGGTAAGATTGTATGGCTCATCGTAGAGCATGGTGCCGTTGACCAGCACATTGGAAGGGAAGGTGACACGGTTGCCGGTGTGGTAGTTCCAGTCCAGGTACAGCTCCAGCGAAGGTATTACATGATAGGAGAATATGAGGTTGAGCTTGTGGCGGTTGTCGTTATGGTCGAAGAACCAGAAAGGGTACATCTGAGGGAAGAGTCTTCGCGACCAGCTGAGGGTGTAATAGGCGGTGGCGGAGATTTTCTCATTGCTCCAGCTAAGCTCGGTCTCGAGGCCGTATGACACGCCTTTGCCCTCGGAAAAGGAGTTCTCCCAGTTCTGTACAGGCGGGAACATAGCGTTAGGTCCGCTATACATAAGCAGGTGATTCATAGTCTTATACCATCCCTCGACGTTGACTTTCATGCCTTGTATCGGCGTGAAATAAAATCCTCCGGAGACCTGGTCTGAGGTGACGGGGCGTATGTCTTTTGTGGAAGGCATCCAGGTGTTGCTCGGAAGGTCGATATAGCTCGAGGCGACAAGGTGGTCTCCCTGGGTCATGCGACTGTAGGAGACTTTGATGTCCATCCATCTGACAGGGGAGAATTTCAAGGCGGCACGTGGCTCCAGGCAATGCCAGATCTTGTCTTTCGCGGCATAGACGCCGTAGCGCAGGCCGGCGTTGGCGGTGAACCATCTCGCGGCGAACCACTCATCCTCGATGAATATGCCTCCCTGGATTCTGTTGTGTATCACCTTTGGCGAGACGCTCTGGGGGTCGGAAGGGTCTTCTGCCTGGCCGACAAAACGGTACATTTTCACAGCTCCCTCTCCTCCGGCGCGGACATGGTGCGAGGCGTTAGGGAACCAGTCAAGGTTGTATTTTCCTCCCACGTCTTTTATGCCGGACTGTATCATATCCTCAAGGACAGAGGAGGACATGTCCATCTTGTATTTTGTCTTGGAGTTGCTCTGGGTATAGTAAACCAGGAGATTTGAGCGTAGCCCGTTCTTGATTTTCACGCTCCAGTCTATGGATCCTGAGAGGTTTCCCCAACGTACGCCGAGGTCCATGGACGTGCTTGTCTGATAGAGTCCGAGGTTTAGATCGTCCAATCCCCAGAAGAAATTGGCTCTGAGCTTGTTCTCTTCTTTGAAATAATGTGTCAATCCGACGTTCAAATCCTGCATGAAATAGGCGGCGTTGACGTCTTTTCTTTTCTTCGCGGCCTTGGCGAGGGCTATCATGCCGTCAAGCCAGCTTCGCCTGAACGCGATGTTAAAGGATGTCTTTCCCTTTATGATAGGACCCTCGACCTGGACTCTACCGTCGATCAGGCCTATAGAGACGTTTCCGTGATATTTGAACAGGTCTCCCTCTTTTGTGTCCACATCCACCACGGATGAAAGGCGTGATCCGTAGCGTGCCGGGAATCCGCTTTTATAGAAATCCACGCCGTTGGTCACATCGGTGTTAAAAGAGGAGAAAAGGCCTCCGAAATGGCTGATATTGTAAAGTGGGACTCCGTCGAGAAGGTAGAGGTTGTCCGTGCCGTCGCCTCCGTGGACGTACATTCCGCTCATCAGCTCGTTTCCGGCTGATACGCCGGGAAGGGTGAGGAGCGTCTTGATGATGTCCGGGGTGCCGAAGCTGACCGCTCCCGATTTGAGTTTCGAGGCGTCAAGGCGTATAAGTCCCGTCTGGGTCGTGTTGCGAGGCTTTTCCTTGACGACGCTCACGACCGATGTTGTCAGCGTGTCGTCCATGTCGTGCTCGAAGGGATTCGGCTGAGCCTTGGCGGCTGTGCCCAATAGAGCGAGCATGAGTATGATGGTATATTTTCTCATTTACTGAATATCATGAAATCTTCCGCGAATATAATCGAAATGAAGCAATTTAATTTATATATTTGTGAGCATTAATATATAATATTAACCAAAATGAAAGTAATTAAACTGATCGCGCTTACGCTGACCGCTTTTCTCGCCTCGTCCGTGTTGATGATGGCGCAGAGCAGCTACCAGATAAGCGGAACCGTGGTCGATGACATGGGCGAGCCTATTCCTGGCGCCGCTGTTCTCATCGCCGGTTCATTGCAAGGAACAGTTACAGACGCCGACGGAAGATACTCCCTGAAGGTGTCAGAGAATGACCAGATCCAGTTCAGTTGCCTTGGTTACAAGACTGTGACCTTGAAGGCCGACTCGAACGCTCTGGCGAAAGTTGTGTTGGAAAGCGACCAGGTCGCCCTTGACGGCGTCGTTGTCACGGCTCTGGGTATCAAGCGAGACGAGAAATCTATCGGATACTCGGCCGCAAAGGTGGAAGGCGAGAAATTCGCCAACGCCGGAACCACCAACAACTGGTTGAACGGACTTACAGGACAGGTAGCGGGATTGAACATAGACCGCTCCAACTCCGGCCCTAACGGTTCCATGCGAGTCACTATCCGTGGAGAATCTACCGCGGACCTCGCGAATAACACCGCCCTTTTCGTCGTGGACGGCGTGCCTATGTATAATAACTCCACGACCTCCGACGCGGGTGGAGACGGTTCTTCTTTCGCGATCGACTACGGCGACGGTACGGCTGATATCGACCCGGATAATATCGAGTCCGTGACGGTGCTCCGAGGAGCCGCCGCTACGGCTCTTTACGGTTCTCAGGCGGCTAACGGAGCCATCCTCATCACCACCAAGTCCGCCGAGAGGCAGGAAGCCAAGATCCAGGTCTCCCTCAAGAGCTCTGTGGCTATGGACAGGGTCCTCTCATCTCCGGACCTTCAGTATGAGTATGGCCAGGGTTCTTCGGATTATCCTTACTATTACTACATCACCTCCGACGGAGACGACGTGAGCGGAATCAATCCTATGCCGGGTTGGTCAAACACGGCCTCTATGGAGCAGTGGGGACCGAAGATGGACGGAACGCTTTATTATCAGTACTATAACGAGGCCCTGGGCATCGGCGGACACCGCGACGTCACCGACCAGTTCGTACGTGAGCAGAGCCCGTTTGTCAGCTACGGCGACTGGTTCAAGCGTTTCTTCAAGACGGGCATGACCTACAATAACTCTATTGTCCTCACCGGTAAGATCAATAAGGCGAACAGCATCCGTGTCAGCCTGAATGACTCCAGAGGCCATGGCATCGTGCCTAATTCTCCGACGGCGCAGGACTATCTTTCCGTAAGGTTCACCAGCCAGATGGCCAAGTGGCTCAAGGCTGAGGCGACCCTCAATTATCGCCATACAAAGAACGACAATATCCCTACTTCTTCAGGATACGGCTCGACCGCTATCATGTACGGCCTCTGGTGCTACGCTCCGAACATTGACATGAGCTGGCCTGCCGCTTACTGGAAGGATGAGGTCAATTGCAAGCAGGACGCTACTCTCTCCGGAGGAAAGAACAACGCTTACTTCCTCGCTTACGAGTGTATCAACAACCAGAACCGTGACCGTGTTTACGGAAACATCAAGTTCGACGCTACTCTCTACAAGGGCCTGACCCTTATGATAAGAGCCGGTCTTGACAATAACACGGACTTCCGTACCCAGCGCCAGGCGACCTCTACCCAGGCACGTCCTGACGGATGGTACCGTGAGCAGAATATCTACTCAAGACAGTACACAGCCGACTTCCTTCTCAAATATAACCAGAAGTTCGGCTCGGAGTTCGAACTCACCGCCAATTTCGGAGGCTCCCTCCTTTATCGCCAGTACCGCCGCCACTCGCAGACAGCCAACACCCTGGTGCTCCCGGGAATCTACTCTCTCGCGAACAGCGCCGCTGAGATCAAGGTCGAGAACTATTCCGAGCAGCGTCAGACCAACTCTCTCTACGGTCTTGTCTCGCTCTCGTACAAGAACGCCATCTTCCTTGACGTGACAGGCCGAAATGACTGGGCCAGCACCCTTCCTTCAGGCAACCGCTCGTACTTCTATCCTTCCGTATCGACAAGTATCGCCCTTAACGACCTCTTCGATTTCGGAAGAACCAACGGTCTTGTGAACCTCATGAAGATACGTGCCTCATGGGCTCAGGTCGGACATGACACCGCTCCTTACCGCATCGCGGAATATCTCCAGAGCACAGGCTTCCCTGGCACGGTCGCTAACCAGACCGCCATGTCCAACTCCGCCCTCAAGCCAGAGATAGTATCCTCGTGGGAGGTCGGCTTCGAGCTCAGGATGTTCAAGAATCGCCTGACCCTCGACATGGCATACTATGACGCCGTGACAAAGAACCTCATCTCGAAGATGCCTATCTCATACGCTACAGGCGCCAATTTCATCTACACCAACGCCGGTTCGATCAAGAATAACGGCTTCGAGCTCACGGCGAATGTGACCGCCCTGAAGACAAAGGACATCCAGTGGAAGATAGGAGCCAACTTCTCCATGAACCACAACAAGGTGCTCAAGCTCGGTGACGGCATCGACTCATGGATCGTCGCCAACTACTCCACCCATGCCTACATGATCGCGTACGAAGGCGGCAGCCTTACGGCTATGTATGGAAAGGGCTACAAGAGAGTGCCTCAGGGCTCTACCGCCATCGACTCCGAAGGAAATATGGTGGACGTCTCCGGCGCCATCCTTCTTGATAAGCAGAACATGCCTCAGACGGCCGAGGGCTTGACTTACCTCGGTGACGCCGCCGCCAAGTGCAAGGGCGGATTCAACACTTCCTTCAAGTGGAAAGGCCTGAGCGCGTATATAGGCTTTGACTACCAGATCGGCGGCCATGTCTTCTCTTACACTAACTGGGTAATGAACTACCGCGGTAAGGGAACAGCCACTCTGGCCGGCCGTGACGGTACATTGGTGCCTCATGGAGTACGTGAGACAGAGGACGGCAACTATGTCATCAACACCGACGTCATCCCTGCCGCCAACATCTCCAACTTCTACCACTGCTATTTCGAGCAGACTAACGCCGAGGCCAACTTTGTAAGCACAGAGTTCCTCAAGCTCCGCGAGGTGCGCCTTGAGTACTCTTTCCCTAAGAAGCTGCTCGCCAAGACCAAGGTCATCAGCGGCCTTACCGTCTCAGCGTATGGTAATAACCTTTATTGCTGGAGCAAGTTCCCGGGCTGGGATCCGGAGGGCGTGACCATGAGGGGCAGCGCCATCGTCCCTGGCTTCGAGATTCTTCAGATGCCGTCAGCCGCTCAGTTCGGCGCTTCAGTTAACATTGTATTCTAATGAGGGAGGACAGAAAGATGAAAAATATCGCGAAACTTATTCTCCTCGTATCTGTAAGCTTGTCGGTCGTCATGGGCTGCGCCAAGTTTGACCAGATGAACAAGAACCCATACGCTTTGTATGAGGGAGACCTTCAGAAATATGAGAGCGCTGAGCTTTATATCCAGCCTATTCTCTATAACACCGAATACTGTCTGAGCAATGTGTTCAAGAACATCACAAGCCAGTTGATGCAGTACTGCGTGAGCACCTCCACCGAGGTCACCTCGAGGGTCGTCGCCAACTACAATATCGCCGAGGCCAACGATGATGACATCTGGACCTTGCTTTACTCTCAGTACGGTAACGCCGTCTCCATGTACGCGCTCGCTGTAAAGGAGGCCAATCCGACCAAGAAAGGCATCGCGTCTGTGCTCAAGGCCATGATTATCGGTATCATCGCTGACACATACGGTAATGTCCCTTTCTCAGAGGCTGCTCTTTTCTCCAATAAGATCACCAATCTGAGCTATGATAACCAGAAGGACATCTACCGCGCCATGATAGTGATGCTGGAAGAGGCGAACGCCGCGTTCAGCGACCCGACGGCGGAAAATGTCAACGCCCTTACGGATTATATGTTCAAGGGTGACAAGGATAAATGGCAGCGCTTCGGCAACGCTCTTTATCTGAGGACTTTGATGAGAATCTCCAGCAAGGTCATCGAGGAAGACGGTGGAGTGCTTGACCTGAACAATGATGATTGGGGCATGGTCGATGTCAAAAGCAAGCTCGCCGAGCTGTTCAGCTGTTACCAGAGCGGCTCCGGAAACTACCCTGTGATGCGCTCTAAGAGCGACTGCGCATGGGTGGGCTTCGATAAGTACAACGCCTCGCTCCAGACTCCTTTCTATTCTACGACCAGCGGTCTCTGGAACTCCGGCGGAGCGGCTTGTGAGACTCTTGTGCGCCAGATGCTCGCGACTACGAAGAAGACAAAGACCGAGCCGGAAAGCGGAAAAACAGTCGAGTATTATCTGTACTCTCCTTCAGGAGCATATGACGCTGAGACAGGAGAATTCAACCCTACAGCTACCTTGAACGCCCATATCGAGGACCCTCGTTATGACGCTTACTTCCGCAAGACAGTCGGCGCTCCTACCCAGATGCTCAATATGGAGTCTCAGGATTACTTCAGAATCCTGGTGTCTTCAGCGGGAAACTCTCTGGTGGGCCGTATGCCTAACGGTGACGTTACCTCGGCTAT
>JAKSJJ010000088.1 GCA_024398335.1 Bacteroidales bacterium
TCGTAGCGGGAAGCTCCACCCAGCTCGCCCCTGTACGCGACGCCGCGTCTTTCCCTGAGTTCAAGGTACAGAACGTCTTTGTGAACGGAACAATATGGACAGGAAGCGGCGAATCCACCCGTGAACTCTTCCCTGACAAATCCACATTTACCGGCGCCGGAGCGGCTAAGGAAGCCTCTCCGAGCGAGAACTCATGCAGCGCCGTAATCAAGGTCAGCTACGGCAAATTCGACTACTACGGAGGCGGTGACGCCGGATTCAACGGAGCATCTAATTTCGCGTGGAAAGACGTTGAAGGCAATGTCAGCAAGGTCGTAGGCCAGGTTGACGTCATGAAGGCTACTCACCACGGCTCGACGGACGGCTGCAGCCAGACGCTTCTGACGACTCTCGCGCCATCGGATATCATCGTGAACGTATGGCAGGCTGTGCAGCCTCGCGCCGTCACCTACGAGAGGCTTATCAGCAACCAGACCAACGGAGGCAAGAGCCGTATCTTCCTCACCAACGTCAACGAGGACTACAAGAACAAAGAATATAGCGACAAGGGCAAGCGCATCACCGCTTACGGCGGACATATTGTCGTACGTGTAGCTCCGGGAGGAGACAGCTACAGCATCTATCTCCTTGACGACACGGACAAGGAAATGACCATGAAGGTCAAGAGCGCTTTCGGACCGTATAAATGTAAATAATCATAATAATGAGCAAGAAAATCGTAATTATCGGTAGCGGAATGATGGGTTCCGCTCTCGCCTTCCCAGCATTTGAGAACGGCAATGAAGTACACTTGGTAGGATCACCGCTTGACCGCGACATCATAGAGGCATGCAAGGCGACAAACCAGCATCCTAAGTTCGACATTCCATTCCCTGTAGGAGTACAGTACCATCAGATCGAGGAGTGGAAAGAGGTCGTCAAGGACGCCGACTTCGTAATCGGAGGTATCAGCTCCTTCGGAGTCGACTGGTTCCTTGAGAATATCCTCAGCGAGCTCGACCCTGACACCCCGGTTCTTTCAGTGACCAAGGGTCTTATCAACCTTGAGGACGGAACTCTTATCTCTTATCCTGAGTACTGGAAAAGAAGCCTCGCCGCGAAGGGCATCAATCGTGAGATCTGCGCTATCGGCGGTCCTTGCACAAGCTATGAGCTTGTCTTCCACGACCAGACAGAGGTCGCTTTCTGCGGATATCAGACAGAAGTCATCAAGATGATGAAAGAGGCAATGCAGACCTCTTACTACCACATCTCGGTAACCAACGACGTGGAAGGACTTGAGAGCGCTGTAGCCCTCAAGAACGGATACGCCCTCGCAGTGGCCATGACCATAGGTCTTGTGAACCGCAACCTCGGCGCTGACGCCGGACTCCACTATAACTCCCAGGCCGGAGCCTTCTACCAGGCCGTGAAGGAGATGCGCTATCTGCTTGAGATACAGCATGCTACCCGTGACTGCGAGAACATCGGTATAGGCGACCTTTATGTCACCGTCTATGGCGGACGTACCCGTGAGGTGGGTATCCTCCTTGGCGAAGGTAAGACTTATCAGGAAGCTATGGACATACTCGCGGGCGTGACCCTGGAGAGCCTCGTGGTCGCACGCAGAGTCTATAAGGCGGTTGTCCGTAAGGCTGAACTCGGCCAGACAGACCTCAGCCTCTTCCCTATGCTCAAGCATGCCGCCGACGTTCTTGACAACGGTAAGGACGCTGAACTTCCATGGGATGATTTCACCTTCGATCAGACAAGGTAATCCCCTATCCCACATACTTCTATGAAATGTCACGCGAAAATCTTATCTTCGCGTGATATTTTGTATTTTGAGTAAAACACAACGAGAATATGACTAAAAATTTTGTAGAAGAACTTAAGTGGAGAGGGATGATTCACGACATCACCCCAGGTACCGAGGAAGAACTCGCCAAAGGTCCTATGTCCGCATACGTAGGTATCGACCCTACAGGGGACTCCCTCCACATCGGCCACCTCGTCAGCATAATGATCCTCAAGCACTTCCAGGCATGCGGCAATAAGCCTTTCGCCCTTGTAGGAGGCGCTACCGGAATGATCGGTGACCCGTCAATGAAGAACCAGGAGAGAAACCTCCTCGACGAGCAGACCCTCGCCCACAACGTGGAGTGCATCAAGGCCCAGCTCAGCAAATTCCTTGATTTCAACTCTGACGCCCCTAACAAGGCGGAGCTCGTGAATAACTACGACTGGATGAAGGACTACACCTTCATCAACTTCACCCGTGACATCGGAAAACTCATCACCGTCAACTACATGATGAGCAAGGACTCTGTCAAGAAGCGTCTCAGCCGCGAGAGCTCAGAGGGTATGTCCTTCACAGAGTTCACCTACCAGCTCCTCCAGGGCTACGACTTCCTCTACCTCTATCAGAACAGAGGCGTGAAGCTCCAGCTCGGCGGCGCGGATCAGTGGGGCAACATCACCACCGGTACCGAGCTTATCCGCCGCACCTGCCAGGGAGAGGCATTCGCTCTCACCTGCCCGCTTATCACAAAGGCTGACGGAGGCAAGTTCGGAAAGACCGAGAAGGGTAACATCTGGCTCGATCCGGAAAGAACCACTCCATATCAGTTCTACCAGTTCTGGCTCAATGTAAGTGACTCTGACGCTGAGAAATACATCAAGATCTTCACCATGCTCGACCAGCAGACCGTGGAGGGAGCTATCGCGGCTCACAAGGAGTGCCCTGAGCGCAGAGAGCTCCAGAAGCTTCTCGCACGCGAGGTCACCATCATGGTTCACGGCCAGGCAGAATACGACAACGCCGTAGCCGCTTCAAACATGCTCTTCGGCAAGTCAACCTCAGAGGATCTTCGCAAACTCGACGAGAGAACCTTCCTCGCTGTGTTCGACGGTGTCCCTACCTTCGAGCTCACTAAGGAAGACCTCGAGGCCGGTATCCTCGAAGTACTCGCTGTCAAGACCACTGTATTCCCTTCAAAGGGTGAGGCCCGCAAGATGATTCAGCAGAACGGTTTCTCTGTCAACAAAGACAAGATGACCGACCCTGCATACATTCTTTCAGAGAAAGATATCATCGACGGCAAGTACATCCTCGTCCAAAAAGGCAAGAAAGACTATTATATCCTTATCGTGAAATAATGGAAGCCCAGGAATCAACAAGACAGCTTAAAGTCGCCCGCGAGATCCAGAAGGACCTCGCGGAGATTATCCGCTGCAAGGGTATGGCCGCTTTCGGCGGGGCGATGGTCTCCGTGAGCGGCGTGAAGATCAGCTCAGACCTCTCAGTAGCGAGGGTTTACGTGAGCATCTTCCCTTCAGACAAGGCTCCGGCGGTCATGACCCAGCTTGAGGAAAACAAAAGAGCCCTCCGCGGAGAGCTCGGCGCCAAGGTCGGAAAGCAGCTCAGGATTGTCCCTGAGATAGCTTTCTACCTCGACAGTTCCCTCGACTACGTGCAGCATATCGAGGAGTTGCTCAAGAAATAAGCGTTATTTCTTTCGTGCGTACGACAGTACGGGAAGCAAGGCTACGATATAGCCGATAAGAGCTACCCCGCCCACTGTTATCAGAACATCCGAGAGTACTAGACGGGAAGGATAAGCGCTCACGACGAAATTGCCAGGCATGCTGATAAGCCCGAAGCGCTGCTGAGCCCATGCGAAAAGCAATCCTACCAGTAGGCCGGCAAGTAATCCCACGAGCGAGATAAGCCAGCCCTCAAGGACAAATATCTTACGAATCAAAGACGAGCTCGCACCCATGCTCCGCAGGGTCTCGATGTCGTCTTTTTTCTCTATGATGAGCATAGAAAGACTTCCGAAGATATTAAACGCGATGATTATCACTACAAAGATGAGAATCAGATAGATAGCCGCTTTCTCGTAGCGCATCATCTTATAAAGCGCCTCATTCTGCTGGTAGCGGTCACGCACGACAAAGTCCGGCCCCAGTTTCTTGGCGATCTGCTCCTGTATAGCCTTTAAATCCGAGGAGGATGTCCCTTCGACAAGACGTATCTCCACGCTGGAAACCTCACCGTCCTTGTACTCAAGCAGCTCACGCATGCACTCGATTGGCACGAGCAAAGTCGAGGCGTCGATATCCGCGTTGACCGAGAATGTCCCTGATGGCCAGACCTTCACACGCTCAGTCGAGGCGGCGGGGTTGGACAGCGAGATCCTTCTAGTCCTTGACGGGAAATACATCTCTATCCCTGTCATGAAACGAGGATTGATGTCCATCTTGTACGCCAAGCCGGCGCCTACGACAGCAAGAGGCACGTCCCCTTTATGGAAAGAGAAGGCTCCGTCCCGCACATGATCGATAAGCGGCGACTCCTGCTGATATATCTCATCCACGCCCTTGGCCAGAGCCACACCCTGACGAGAACCATAGTTGAGAAAAACCTGCTCCTGGAGCACTGTACACATGTTCCAGACCTGGTCCTGCTCATATATCCAGTCATAGACCTCCCCCTGGGGGATAAAGACTTTTCCCGTGGCGGGAGTTATCATCAGGTCAGGCTCGATCCCTTTCATCATGCCTTTGACCAGATCATCAAAGCCGTTATACACGGACAAGATGATAATCAGCGCGGCGGTGCCGATCGCCATGCCCGCCATGGAAATCCCCGATATGATATTGATCACATTGTGGGATTTCTTGGCGAAAAGATAGCGTCTGGCTATAAAGAAAGGGACATTCATAAGGATCCGGGGCCTTTAGCGTTTACTCCTCCGCGGCGAACATAGGATCCCATGCCGGGAGTCTCTGCGGAGTCTGCTCCATCATCTTCAGGACGTCTGCAGGTACATATTTCTTGTCCACGACAAGGCGGAACATATACTCATTGAACCACTCGTCGGTCATGATAAGATGGCCTTTGTAGCCAGAAGCGGCGCCCCAGCTGTTCTCGACCATCCACTTGACAGGCTTTCCGTCCTTGAGGTCCACGGCGACAAGAGTCATGGCGTGTGAAGAACCGCTGGCGTGGGTCATCACTCTCTCCTTCTTGTCCATGCCGAAGGACATGCCGGCAAGAGAAGCGTAATCAAAGTTAGCGAGATCAAGCGTGCCCTTGGAGCGGCTGAGGAACTTGCCCACATCACATGAGAAGTACATCGCGCTGTTATCCTTGATAGAGGCGATAGCCATCTCTTTGATTCTCTCGACAGGGAGATTCACGTAAACCCAGTTGTGTCCGTCATAGACATGGCGGTCGTAATCTATCTCGTAAACCTTTCCGTACTCGCGGCAAGGATCGTTCATGACCATGACGTAGTTATTCTCAAGGTCTTCAGCCACATACTTGTCATAGAATGACTTAGGGGTGAAATCCTGCGCCGCTTCGCCCTCTTTCTGGGCCCACTGGAACTGTGTAGGAGGCTCTCCAAGGCAAAGAACGAGGAAATGATATATCTCGCCGAGCATCTTGGTCTTCTCCTGGATCATCTGTTCCCCTATAGTCTTACGGGCCTTTTTGTCCGCGCCGTCATACATCTGGCGAAGGCGGAGGCCGTCCTCACGGAGCTTGAGTTTCAAGAGCATGGACATCTGCGAGGTGTTGTTAGAGCAGAAAGTCTCAGGCATGGCGGAAGAAGGTACGACGCCATACTTAGTCAAAAGGTTGGCGACACCTGTGAACTGACCGCCGTCACCGATAGGGTTGGCAAAAAGCCAATCGACCTGCCTGTCCTCGAAAGGAAGCTCGGCGGTATCAATCACGCCCTGGAGGAAAAGGTTGGCCTTCTCGAGCTGGTCCCAGAAGAACACATAGTTCTGGCTGAACTCGAAGCTCTTCAGGTCATATTTATCTATCACTTTAGCTCTCAACACATTAAGACCGGTGAACAGCCAGCAGCGACCGGATGATTTCTGGTCTGTGATGCCGGAGGTCTTGACCTTATCCGAGAAGTGAGTATCAATCATGGCCGCGTTCTCGCTGTTTACTGCGAGAGTAGCTATCGATGTGCCGGCAAGAGCGTTCTTTACCGCCTTGTCGGCAGGGGTGCCTTGATAAGATTCCTTGATCTGTGAGAGCATCTGCTCAGAGATTCCTCCCTCGGGAGCGCCGGCTCTTTGCTGCGCCATGAGGGTCATAGGGGCCATTACCAGAAGAATAGCGGCCAGTGACGAGAGTCTATGCATAGTCTATAAATTTTGATTAACTCACAAATTTAATGAAATTCGACAAATTATTCGTACTTTTGACAATATATGCACTGATTGAGAAATGCCAGACAGACTATTCCTCATAGACGGGCACGCCCTTGTCTTCAAAATGTATTACGCTCTGATGAGACGACCTATGATCAACAGCAGAGGCGAGAATACATCTATCCTTTACGGATTCACAAAATATCTCTTTGAACTTATCCAGAAAGAGCAGCCTACGCACATGGCTGTGGCCTTCGACCCTCCCGGAGGAACTTTCCGCAATGAGATGTACCCTGAATATAAGGCTAACAGGGACGCGACCCCGCAGCTTGTAATCGACGCTCTCGAGCCTCTGACGGAGATCTGCCAGTCGCTTGGAATCCCGGTTCTTCTGATGATGGGCTACGAGGCGGACGACGTGATAGGATCCCTGGCTAAAAGAGCGAGCCGTGAAGGCTATCATGTCACCATGGTCACCCCGGACAAGGACTACGGCCAACTCATCGAGGAGAACATCGTGCAGTACAAACCTGGCAAAAGCGGAGGCGAGGCGGAGGTCATAGACGAGGCCGCAATCTGTGCGAAATATGGCATACAATCCCCTCTTCAGGTCATAGACATGCTCACTCTCTGCGGCGACGCGGCGGACAATGTGCCGGGCGTCAAGGGCGTGGGAGAGGTCGGAGCAGGCAGGCTTATCGCCAAATATCACACCGTAGAGAACATCTACGCTCACCTTGACGAACTCAGCGCGAAGCAGCAGGAAATGTTCCGCCAGGCACAGGGACACATAGCCCTCAGCAAGCAGCTCGTCACAATAAAGACAGATATCGACGTGCCGCTCGACATCGAGGACGCCGACCTCGCGAATGGAGCGAGCCCGAGGGCTCTGGAGATATTCGACTACTATGAGTTCGGCTCATTGAGGAGATTCGTGAATATCAACCCTTCCGCAAGCGTACAAACTCAGAGCGAGCCTTCGAAAAAGGGACTGAACTTCAAGGAAGTCTCCCCTGCAGAGATCTGCGCCATCGCTAAGAAAGAAGGATGCTGCGCGGTAGAGATAGGCCAAGGGAAGGTGACACTCGCCGCCGCGGATTCTGTCGCGAAAGGCGATGAGGGCTCATTCGCGGATGTCCTCAAGGATGAGAATATCAAGAAATACGGCTACGAGCTCAAGGAACAGATAAAAAACGTGGAGGTGGGCGGACTTCTGATGGACATCGCCCTTTTGGACTACGTCATCAATCCCGAGAAGAGTCATAAGCTCGACATGCTGGCCCTTAGCGAACTTGGAATAGAGCTCGAGGCGGCC
>JAKSJJ010000089.1 GCA_024398335.1 Bacteroidales bacterium
TCCGTTTCGCGAGGGAGAGTTCCAAGAAAGTCCCTGTCGAGCTTTATGGCGGATTTGAGATGGATCCTGAATATATGGCATTGTCGGAAGTACGCTTGATTCCGGATTCCGTAACCGTATTCGGCGACGAGTCATTGTTGGCTTCGGTGCGCTCTGTGTCCACCTCTCGTATTTTCCGCTCTGGCGTCCATAAAGATATGTCTGGAACGTTGAAGCTCAGGAATATAAAGGGGCTCCGCGTTTCTGATGAGCAAGTGCGCTATGAACTGAAGGTGGTACGATTCGTCGAGATCTCCAGGGAGGTTCCCGTGAGGGTTTTCTCTCGTCCTGACGGCAAGGATTGTATTGTTATCCCTTCCACAGTAAATGTGGTCTGCAAGTGTCCGTTCCCATATCAGCAGGATCCTTTTGATGGCGCTGTGTTCGGCATCGAGTACTCGGATTATGTGTCTTCACGTTCCGGAATGTGCCGTGTCAGCGGCAGGAATCTTTCAGATGGCGTGATATCGTACATTGTCGAGCCTGAGATTGTCCAGTGCGTTGTCGGAGAGCAATGAGAACGGTAGTCATAAGCGGCAGGATGGGCAGCGGAAAATCGACTCTCTGCCGTCGGCTCTCAGAAATGGGAGTTCCTGTCTATGACAGCGACTCGATGGCGAAGTCTCTGTATGAGCGTTCGTCATCTTTGAAGGAAAGGGTCGTGGAGGTCTTCGGGCCGTCGATTCTCGACTCGGACGGGAGGATTGACAGGAAAGCTTTGGCGAAGATAGTCTTTGCCGACAAAGATAGGCTGAAGGCCCTTGAGGGCATGGTTCATCCGGCGGTGTTCGAGGATTTCGCGGCATGGTCGGAGCAACGCCCAGGGGAGAGTTTCGTGATTTTCGAAAGCGCGATTTTCCTGGATGTCCAATCTCCGGAGCCCTTCGCGGACGAGATTGTCTGGGTGGATGCTCCTTCGGAGCTTTCGGCGCTGAGGGCGAGCCTTAGAGACTCTTCGACGCTCCAGGCGGTACAAGAACGCATGGCGGCGCAAAAGGATCACAAGGACGATCCGAGAGTGACTTATATTATTGAAAACAACGGTACGCCGGAGCGGTTAAACCGTGAGGCGGACAAATTATATGAATATTTAAAACAAAAATACGATGAAAACAGATCTCGCTAAAATTCTTTCTGTATCAGGCCAGAGCGGCCTTTTCCTCTATCTTTCACAATCTCGTAACGGAGCTATCGTAGAGTCGTTGGTAGATAAGAAGAGAACAAACTTCTCTATGAGCAGCCGTATCACCACACTGGCTGACATCAGCATCTACACCGAGGAGCAGGAGATGAAACTTCAGGAAGTCTTCGAGAAACTCCACGAGACTCTCGGCGAGCAGGACGCTCCTACTTCAAAGGCCCCTGCAGACCAGATCAAGGCTCTTTTCGAGCAGGCTGTCCCAGATTATGACCGCGACCGTTTCTATATCTCACACATGAAGAAGGTCGTTGACTGGTATAACTGCCTCAAGAACTATGCTTCCCTCGATTTCCTTACTGACGAGGAGCGCAGGGCAGAGTACGAGGCTCAGCAGCAGGAGGCTTAAGGAGTGATGAAAATCAGGCTTCAGACACTCGGCTGCTCAAAGAACAGGGTCGATTCGGAGCATATCCTGAGTCAACTCGAGCCTATCTGTGAGATACTTCCGGAGGACTCGGTTGAGGACGTAGATGTGCTTCTTATCAATACCTGCGGCTTTATCGGGGACGCCAAGGAAGAGTCTATCCAGGCCATCCTTGAGGCCGTCGAACTCAAGAATCAGGGCCGCATAGGCCGTATCGTGGTGTTCGGCTGTCTTTCGCAGAGGTATGCCCAGGAGCTTCCTGAGTCGATCCCTGAAGTTGACGCCTGGTTCGGGGCGAGAGATTTCGAGCCTCTTATAGAGTGGTTCGGGCTCATTCCTGATGATTCGAAAAACGCTGAGAGAGTCCTATCGACGCCTTCCCACTATGCTTTCTTGAAGATTTCGGAAGGCTGCGACAGACGCTGCTCTTACTGCGCTATCCCTCATATCCGCGGCGCCCATCGCTCCGTGCCTATGGAGGAGCTGGTGGCAGAAGCCACGCTTCTTGCACAGAAGGGCGTCAAGGAACTTATAATCATAGCCCAGGACACTACTTTCTACGGACTGGATCTCTACCGCAGGCGCGCCTTGGCGGAGCTGCTGGACAAGCTTTCCCAGATCGAGGGCATCGAGTGGATGAGGATACATTATTCCTATCCTGCGGATTTCCCTCAGGACGTGCTCGACCAGATGGCTTCTAATCCTAAAGTCTGCGCCTACATGGATATTCCTTTGCAGCATATCGCTGACAAGGTGCTCGACAAGATGCATCGCCATGTCACAGGCCAGTGGACACGTGATCTTATCAAGACCATGAGGGAGAAGGTGCCGGGTGTCGTGCTGCGTACGACCATGATCGTGGGTCATCCAGGCGAGGGAAAGAAGGAGTTCGAGGAACTTCTCGATTTCGTGCGTGAGGCCCGCTTTGAAAGGCTCGGCGCTTTCACATATTCCGAGGAGGAGGGCACTTTCGGGGCGTTGAACTTCAAGGACAGCGTCAGCAAGAAGGAAAAGCAGCGTCGTCTGGATGTTCTCATGGAGCTTCAGAGCGGCATTTCGCTGGAATACAACCAATCCCGTGTAGGCACATCGGAGAAGGTCATCATCGACCGATTCGAGGACGGAGTGTTCGTGTGCAGAAGCCGTTTTGAAAGTCCAGAGGTGGATGGCGAGATTCTTGTAAGGTATGAACCTGCGCAAGAGGTCTTCGCCGGAATCGACCCGTACTCATTGGTAGGGGAGTTCATGCAGGTGGAGATAATAGGCGCCGATGAGTATGACCTTATCGCACAAGCAGTAGAACTTTATTGATTCTTTCATTATGAAAAAGATTCTCCTTCTTTTGATGGCTTTGCCTGTGATTTTCTCATGCACACCGTCGAGCTACTCGATGGCGATTCAGATGAGATATCCTTCACCTTCAGGAATTGACTTCACGGGAAAGTCCATGGCCGTCGTATATGTCCACCAGGACAGCCTGGATTCTCTTGTCGTCTCGTCCTTGGCTGAAAGTTTCGCCCAGAGCCTTGAGAAGGAGTATTTCGATTCCCAACGAGCAGTCGAGCTGTTCGCTATCAAGTCTGTCCCTGGGGCTGTTTACGCGGCGAGGGACACCCTTGTCAACCTCGTGATTGATACGGATTCTGATGTTGTCTTTCTTTTCGACGAGGTGAACATAGGAGAGCCCGTCGCTACGGCTACCACGCGCTCGGGCAAGACCGATCCTGATTCTGTTTTCGTTACGAAGACCACGCTTCCGTTCTCCCTCAATATTGACGTCTATGACAGTTTCTCCAAGAGCGATGAGGTGAAGGTATTCACACGTAAAGGTCAGGTCCTCGCCGAGTACTACTCTCCTATCGGAAGAATCGAGACTATGGAGGAGAAGTATGAGAAGATTCTCGACGTGTCTGTCGGGGGGATGAAGACAGCGGGCGAGCGTTTCGCTAAGCATTTCTTAAATGATTGGAAGACAGAGAATTATTCTTTCTATTATTACGACATGCAGAACTGGTACGAGGCGATTAATAAGGCGTATGCGGCAGATTGGAAAGGTGCTGTTGACGCATTTATTGAGCTGGCTCAGACCAGGGACGCCCTCAAGCGTTCATGCGCGTCGTTCGACATCGCCACATGTCTTTATATGGCAGGGGAGTATGATATGGCTTTGGAGTGGCTGGACCGAAGCGACAGCGACTATAAACAGTCCAATTCCAGTGCCCTTCGACAGCGCATAAAAAATAGGAAGAAAATGTAAAAAATTCCTTTCAAAATGAAAATTAAATATCTATATTTGCGTTTCGAAACGAAAGTGTGCGAAGAAACGGAAATATAGATATTTTTTCATGGATAAAGTTCAAAAAACCAACGAGTTCGATGTGATTATCATCGGAGGAGGTATTACCGGAGCCGGTACCGCGAGAGACTGCGCGATGCGTGGTTTGAAAGTGCTTCTTATCGAGAGGCATGACATAGCGAGCGGCGCTTCCGGAAGAAATCATGGTCTGCTTCATAGCGGTGCCCGATATGCGGTAAAAGACAGCGAGTCAGCGACGGAGTGTATCAAAGAAAACATGATCCTGCGTCGTATCGCCCGCAACTGCGTAGAAGAGACGGAAGGTCTTTTCATCACGCTTCCAGAGGACGCCGAGACGGGTTTCGGACTCGATTATCAAGCGAAATTCATAGAGGCATGTAAGGCCGCCGGTATTTCAGCCGAGGCTATGGACCCTAAGGCCGCCATCGCGTGGGAACCTTCGGTCAACCCAACGCTCATCGGAGCCGTCAAGGTGCCGGACGGATCAGTGGATCCTTTCCGCCTTTGCAGCGCCAATGTGCTGGACGCCGTGCTTCATGGCGCTAAGGTTTTGACTTACACCGAGGTGACCTCTTTCGTCAAGGAAGGCAACACGATCAAGGGCGTGAATGTGGTCGATACCAAGAGCGGTCAGAACGCTACCTACTACGCTCCTGTCACTGTCAACGCCGCAGGTATCTGGGGACACGGCATCGCCGCTCTCGCAGGCGTGAACGTGGGCATGTACCCTGCGAAGGGAACTCTCCTTGTCTTCGGCCATAGAGTAAACAACGTTGTCATCAACCGCTGCCGCAAGTCCGCTGACGGCGATATCCTCGTGCCTGGCGACACTGTCTGCGTCATCGGTACGACCTCGACCAAGGTGCCTTTCGAGGAGTGTGACAACATGTACGCCACCCGCGAGGAGGTCGAGCTCATGCTCCGTGAAGGCGCTAAACTCGCCCCTAGCCTCCTTACGACCCGCATTCTCCGCGCATACTCAGGCGTACGCCCTCTCGTCGCCGCTGACGATGATCCTACGGGCCGCAGCATCAGCCGCGGTATCGTCCTTCTGGACCATGCCACCCGCGACGGCCTCGACGGCTTCGTGACCATCACCGGAGGCAAGCTCATGACCTATCGTCTGATGGCTGAGTGGGCTACTGACCTTGTCTGCAAGAAACTCTCCGTCGCTCAGAAGTGTACCACCGATGTCACTCCTCTGGTCGGCTCCGAGGCTAAGTCATACGCCGAGGTTGCTTCCAAGGTCTGGAAAGGCGCCACTCTCGCGCAGAAGGCCGCTGCCGGTCGCCATGGTGACA
This sequence comes from Bacteroidales bacterium, assembly GCA_024398335.1. GTDB lineage: Bacteria > Bacteroidota > Bacteroidia > Bacteroidales > UBA932 > Cryptobacteroides. Next base: position 5,223 of record JAKSJJ010000089.1, read on the forward strand.
TGTCAGTGAAGATTCCTTTCGTATCGGAAGAGGACAAGACCCTTGTCTGTGAATGTGAGAATGTCACGCTCGGAGAGATAAAGTACGCTGTGGAGCATCTTGGAGTGAAGTCTCTTGGAGACCTTCGCCGCCGCACCAGGGTAGGCATGGGTACTTGCCAGGGAACATACTGTATCTATAAAGCCGCCGCCGCTTTGGCTAAGGCTCTTGGCGACGAGTCCCTCGCCCCTGCGCTCCAGAAAGAGTATCTTGACGAGCGTTGGAAGGGTATGAGGCCGGTAGGCTGGGGAGATACTCTCCGTGAGATGGAGTTCATGCAGAAGGTTTATAAGGCAGGCAAGCCTTTCAGCTTTAAAGACTGATGGATATGAAATTCGACGTAGTAGTAATTGGAGGAGGCAAGGCCGGAGCGAAAGTGGCCGCCTCTATGCTTGAGCAGGGTAAGAAAGTGGCCGTTGTCTCAAGCGGTCTGTCTATAAACAACGTTTCTTTGAAAGATATCGAGGAGAAGGGTGCTGTCGTGTTCGCCGGTGATACTGTCACGGGCGGCTCTTTCGAGGGCTCTAAGCTCGTCAATGTTTCGACTCAGAAGCTTCGTGAAGTCTCTTTGGAAGCAAAGGCTTTCGTCCTTGCTACCGGCGGTTTCTTTTCTCGTGGCCTTTATGCTGATATGGAGAAGGTTTATGAGAGAGCCTTGGGCCTTGACGTAGAGTTCGCGGCCGACAGGGAGCAGTGGTTCGACGCTGATTTCTCGGCGCCTCAGCCATTCCTTGATTTCGGAGTGAAAGTGGATCAGGACGGACGCGCTTTCAAAGGCGGCGTGGTTCTGGAGAATGTTTATGCGGCGGGCGAGGTCCTCAGCGGCGTTAATTCAGTATGTGAGGACGCCGAGCAGAGAATCGCCGAGAGCGTAGAGAAAGTTGTCAATTCCCTTAAATAACGGAGATTATGCAAGAGCGCAATATTAGTGAACATAACTTCGAGCAGTGTCTCAAATGTGCCATCTGCACCACTGTGTGCCCTGTGATGGCGAATAATCCCGCTTATAAGGGTCCGAAGCAGTCTGGTCCTGACGGGGAGCGTTATCGTCTTAAAAACGGTCTTTTCTTCGACGACGCCCTTAAATATTGTCTTAACTGCAAAAGGTGCGAGGTCGCATGCCCTTCAGGCGTGAAGATCGGTGATATGATCGCCGCCGCCAAGGTCGAGTACGGCTCCCATGGTCCTGGCCTTCGTGAACTTATTCTCGCGAATACCGATTTCATGGGTCCTCTGGCTACAACCTTCGCTCCTATCGTGAACACCTCACTCTCGCTCCCTCCTGTAAAGGCTGTCATGGACGCTGTCATCGGGGTGAGCAAGCATCGTACTCTTCCTAAGTACGCTTCCCAGACCTTTGAGAGCTGGTTCAAGAAGAACGCCGCCGCTTCGCAGGCCGCCTTCCCTCGCCAGATAAGCTACTTCCATGGATGTTACGCCAACTATAACTACCCTCAGCTTGGAAAGGACTTCGTCGCCCTGATGAACGCTCTTGGCTACGGGGTAAACCTGCTTGACGGTGAGAAGTGCTGCGGTGTCGCGAAGATCGCTAACGCCATGTTTGACTCCGCCCGCAAGGACGCCGCTCATAATATCGAAGTCTTCCGTAAGGCTGTCCAGGCCGGACGCGAGGTCGTCACTGTATCTACCTCATGTACTTTGACCTTGATTGAGGAGTATCCACATCTTCTTGGCGTGGATAACGCTGATGTCGTAGATCATATCTCTCTTGTCGAGAAGTTTGTCTGGAAGGCGCTCAACTCATCAGATGTCAAGCTCGTTTGGAAGAAGGACTATAAGGCTAAGGCCGCATATCATTGTCCATGTCACCAGGAGCGTCTCGGTTGGGGAGTGTTCACCACTGAACTTCTTAAGATGATTCCTGGCCTGGAGCTTACCGTTCTTGACAGCAATTGCTGCGGTATGGCAGGTACATACGGCTTCAAGAAGGAGAACTATGAGGTCTCTCAGGCGATTGGCAAGCCGCTCTTTGACCAGATCGCGGCCGTCGCCCCTGACTTCGTGGCATGTGAGTGCGAGACTTGTAAGTGGCAGATTGAGATGAGTACATCAGTACCTGTCAAGAACCCTGTCAGCATCCTTGTCGAGGCCCTCGATCTTGAGGCCACCGCCGCCGCTAACAAGTAGCGCCGCTACTGCTGTTCTGATACTCCTTCGG
>JAKSJJ010000009.1 GCA_024398335.1 Bacteroidales bacterium
GTTACGGCAGCTTTGAGACCTTCGACAAGGCTCTCCAGGGCGGCTCAATCCTTGTCTGCGCCGGCGCTAAGGCATGGGAGTCCCCTATCGGCGTCGCCTTCGAGAAGTCACGTGCGGCAGGTATAACCAACCTTTACCACACCGACAACAAACATCCTAACCGTAACGGAGCATACCTCAAGGCGTGCGTCAACTACTTGTTATTGTACGGCGAGAGATTTGACGGCAACGCTCCGGACTGCCAGGTAGCATCAGCAACCGCAAAGCAGCTGCGTGACATCGCGGAGAGCGTGGTATTCGACAACACAGACCAATGGAAGAATCCTGACGCGAGCAAAGTCACTCCGGGCGACGGTCTTGAGCCTAAGCCAGGCCAGGGAGAGGTCGATCCTGACTCCATCGTCCAGGGCGAGAACGGCATCAGGACAGCCGAGCAGCTGATGAGCTTCGCGGCTCTTTACAACGCCGGCGGACACGACATGTCCAGCTATCAGAACGAGGCCGGAGAGTACGAACTTCTCGCCGACATCGACCTCAAAGGCAAGGCATGGATCCCTGTAGGATCTGTCGCATCTACAGCCTACAACAGCACAAGCGTGCCTACAAACGGTTTCGAGGGCACATTCAACGGCGGAGGACATACAATCAAGAACCTCGAGGTCAACATCTCTACAAACCAGACTAACTTCGGCGGATTCTTCGGAGCGACGAAGAACGCTGTTATCAAAGATGTCAATTTCGAGGGTGCGAAGAGCGATTTCACGACATCAGGAATCAGTTCTAACAACGTAGTGCTCGGCATTGTCGTCGGATATGCGTATAATACCAAACTGAACAACGTACATGTGAACGCCAGCTTCACAGGAAAATGCACATCCACATCGACCCGCTGCGTCCAGATAGGAGGTCTCGTGGGAATGATCACCTCCGCTGGTGCCGCATACGATTCCGCCATCGAGGACTGCTCCTTCTCAGGCAGCATGACTAACGATGTGAGCGCGAAATACTCCAACACCAATACCGTGAACATCGCCGGCATCGCCGGTGCGGTCACAAACGGCGGAAAGCTTGTCCTTATCAAGAATTGCGTGAACAACGCCACAATCAACGTCAAAGGCCACCGTGCGGCAGGTATCGTAAGTACCGCATTCTTCTCTTACATTGAGAACTGCGTCAACAAGGGAGACATCACTATCTCCTACTCAGCGAGCCATCCTAGCCTTTCTATCTCCGGAACACGCACAGGTGGTATCATAGGATACTGCAGCCACACCTCAGCGAATTCATGTCTGCTGCTTAACTGCGAGAACCAAGCTACAATCACTTCCAGTGAGGCAGATAGCGCCGTCGGAGGAGTCGCAGGTCTTATCCGTTGCTTCGCCCTCAAGGACTGCCGCAACACAGGAAATGTGGTCTGCGTAAGCGCGACAAGAGGACTTCTCGTAGGCACCGTGACCTCGGCGGACAGCCCTTCTACCTTCGCTAACTGCTCATTGAAGGGTTCCATCGGAGCAAGCGCCTCAAGCATGACAACGGCCACGGCCGAGAACTACCTCAGCCTCGGAATCAGCTTCGCGGACGGAGTTACCACCCCTTCTTGGAACGCTGACAACATCAAGTTCATCCAATAGGACTGAGCCATATCAACTAAAATCCCAGGGTGGCGTGCCGCTTTCGCTACAAACGTTCCGCGGCGCATCCACCCTGGGATTTTTTATTGCTTTCGACTCTGAATCAGAAGTGATACTGCCCCTTGTCCTTCGTGCATTTTCCAAACTGCACGGCATTCTGCGGGCAATAATGATAACATGCCATACACTGCGTACACCCGCCCTTCCACTTCGGCTTGCCCTGGACCATCTCAATATTATGGAGAGGACATTTCTTCTGGCAAACGCCACAGCCCGTGCAGGCATCGGTGACATGATATTTCTTGTCAGACATGAAGCGTATGAAGCCCTTTCGGATGAGCCCTGACTTCAAAGCGGGCATGCCTCCCACGATCTGGTCCACGACCTTCGAGCGTGAGCGTATGGCCTCTATCACTGAAGGAAGCTTAGCCTTCGTGGCGTCGATCTTCTTCTGCGCGCCTTCCTTAGTGTCAAGATGGAAGCCCGGGTAGCAAAGGTATGTCTCCGGCATCTGGAAGCAAAAGCAGGCGTCAAGCTCCAGCCCCGCGCTGCGCAGGATGTCCCCGAAGGAGCGATAAGTGTAGCCCATCTCGTCCCCGCATGTACATGCGAACCACACGTACGAAGCCTTGCCTGACCATTTCACCCACGAGACAAACGCCTCCACAAGAGGAGGAGCGCCCCATGCGTACACAGGGAACACAAAACCTACGCTCTCGCCCTGAGGGATCTCATAATGGTCAAAGCCCTCCCTCTGGAGATCAGGGATAAAGCCCATGCTCTCCCCCGTCGCCTGCGCTATCTGCTCCGCGACAAATTTGCTGTCGCCGCATCCTGAATACCAGAATATCATATACCCTTAATTATCAATAAGCCCCGCGAAGATAAGACATATATGACAAATTTATATATATTCGCGATGTAACACTAATAGCCATGAAGAAGATAATCGTATCTCTGTTTTTGATGTTTTCAACCCTTTGCTGGGCGAATTCATGCGACTCAAAAATCGATGTCCTGCCTCCAAGCCACGGCGGCAGCACCGAAAAACCTGACGACCCTTCAGACAAGCCAGGCGAAGAGCCGAAGGACGAAAAGACAATCAGCATTCTCGCGATAGGAAACAGCTTCTCCGTCGATGCGATGCAGTATCTCTACGGCTTCCTCAAAGAGGCCGGCTACGAGAAAATCTACCTCGGAAACCTTTACATCGGAGGATGCTCGCTCCAGACTCACGCAGGCCACATCGCCACCAACAACAAGGCTTACACCTACTATGTAACCGAGAACGGAACATGGTCAAACACAGCATCTTACGCTCCACTTGACGCCATCAAGTCACGCTCATGGGACTATATCTCGATGCAGCAGGCCAGCAACTACTCCGGCATGCCTGAGACCTTCGACCCATACCTTGGCCAGATAATCGCCGCCGTCAAGGTAAATTGCCCTAAGGCCAAGCTGATGTGGCACATGACATGGGCATATCAGGCTAACTCCACCCACTCCGCCTTCCCTAACTATGGCAGCGACCAGATGAAGATGTACAACGCCATTGTAGGCGCCGTGAAGACAAAGATCCTGACAAACAAGGACTTCAGCTTCGTTATCCCTTGTGGAACCGTGATCCAGAACCTTCGCACCAGCTACCTTGGCGACAACATCACCCGTGACGGCTACCACATGTCATACAACGTAGGACGCTATGCGACCGCGATGATGTGGGCAAAGCAGATCGTCGGACTCGATGTTGACAAGAGCAGTTATCTCCCTGCAGGACAGACCCTTACTACGGAAATGGTGGCGGCAGTCAAAGACGCCGTCAAGAAAGCCTTCGACGCTCCGCTTGAGATCAGCGAGTCAGCCTTCCCTCCAGTTCCTGTCACCAAACCGGACTATAAACCAAATGAGGAGCTGCGCAAAATGGTAGCCGAGGCAGGATACAAACTGGATGACTACACAGAACTCGAGTACGAGATCGTGCCATATTCTTACTTCAACTCTTCATCAAGCTCTATCCGAGTCTCAAAGGAGACCGGCAGCACAGCGACAAACATCGACCAGTACGCGTCAGCCGGTATTTTCGAGAAGAAAGACCTGCCAAGAGGAACAATCTTGGCGCTCAAGAGCGGATACGCATACAGACCGGAGGCATGGATCACGCTGGCCACAAAGAACAGCACCCGTCCAGCCGCCGTATCATCCCCTCTGGTTGTCGTAGATGACGCATGGTGGGGTTCTTGGAACTTCCGCGCATTCAATATCAGCATGCAGGGCGTGGAGCACATGACTCAGGAGCAGATGGACGCCGCACAGAGCGGATTCGCCATCTTCGTTCCTAAGGTGATTCCTGACGCCGACCCTACAGTCAAGGAAGTCGACGATCTTTTCACTGACGCGGGATATAATCTCAGCGATTATAGCAAGCTCTCCCTGACAATCACCCACAACGCTTACTACAACTCATCGAACTCCACGATGAAATCGACCCTTATCTGCGCCGACAACTCCACCGCCTCCAACCTCAATCAGTTCGCGGGCACACAGATTTTCGCTAAGAGCGAGATCCCTGAAGGAAGCGTGCTTGTAGTAAAGAATGGATATCAGTATCGTCCTGAGGCATGGACAGCCCTTGACACAGTTAACGCGTCATCGAACCGCCCAGGCAACGTTACTACCAGCGTAGTGAAAGTCACCTCCGCATGGTGGGGATCATGGAACTACCGCGCATTCAACCTCGCGAAGGCAGGCAACCCTGCCCTCAGCGCGGACGAGCAGAAAGAGCTCGACACCTGCTTCGCGGTCTATATCCCAGTGAAATAAGCAGTTAAAGCTTAAAGAAGAAATACAAGGCGGCCCAACGCATTGGGATGCCACTAGCATGTCCGATGGTACGATAGGAGGAATCCTGAACCGTACCATCGGATTTTACATGTCCTATGGTCCTATATGAGGAGTCCTGTACCGTGCCGTCAGACTTGATATGCCCCACGGTACGATACGAGGCGTCCTGGACAGTTCCATCCGATTTCAGATGGCCTATGGTCCTATACGATGAGTCCTGGATCGTCCCGTCGGATTTTATATGCCCGACGGTCGCATAACTGCTGTTCTGGATAGTGCCGTCTGACTTGATAAAACCGACGGTACGATAGCCCGAATCCGTGATTTGCTGGGCGAAAACAGAGCTTGACGCTAACATGGCTACAAGAAGAGCTAGAATAATTCTTTTCATACGTTATTTCAAAGTCTTGACAGGATTGGACATAGATTCAGCCTTGGAAATGACTACATCCTTCGCCACGGCCTTGACTATATCTATTATAAGTTCAGCGGTGAACTGCTCGCTCTGGTAATGTCCTATAGAAGCCACGACCATGTCCCCTGTATCGAAGAAATCATGATAGGATATCTCCCCGCTGAGGAAACAATCCACTCTCGCCTTGCGGGCCTTCTGCAAAAGAAAACCTCCCGCTCCCCCGCAGAGCACCACCGAATAGATAGTCTTGTCCTCCGGACCTGTCCAGCTGACCGCGTCCACGCCGAACACAGTCTTTACTTTCTCGAGAAACTCCCGCACAGGGACATGCTCCTTGAACGTTCCGTAAAGGCCCGAACCCGCCGTCATATTCTCAGCCGAAGCCTCAAGGAAACGCAGATTTCTCAGCCCCAGCATAGAGGCTATCTTGAAATTGACGCCCCCATGAGCGTTGTCCAGGCTCGTATGGGCGGAATAGACAGCCACGCCCTTCTGCACAGCCTTGATCACGCACCTTTGCACCATAGTCGAGTTCGACACGCTCTTCAAAGGACGGAAGATGAGAGGATGGTGAGAAAGCACGAGGTTACATCCCTTGCGGGCCGCCTCATCTATCACCTCCTCGGTTATGTCAAGACTGACAAGTACCTTTGTCAAATCATGGTCCACGCCGTCCTCAAAAGGACAGACCTGGAGTCCTGAATTATCCCATTCCTCCTGGAAAGAAAGCGGAGCCGCGCTCTCAATTATCTCGATTATATCCTTGATTTTCATACAGTTATTTTAATGAATGTTTCTTAATCACTGGGCAGACTTTATCAGCGTAACGGGTCATTCCAAGGTCGGTCAGATGGCAGCCATCGACGGTTCCGCCGAAGTCCACAAGCCCGTCAGCTGTGATGTACCATATATTCTTCACGCCGCGTTTTTTCAGTTTGGCGAACAGCTCCTTCTGAGCCTCGTTCTTGTCGGCGATCCTCTTTTGCTCCTTCTGGTCGAACTGGCACCTGTCATAGATGTGGCATTCCACGAAAATCACAGGGACATCAGGGTGGGCGGAGCGTATGATGTCGAAGAACTCCTCTCCCCTTTCCCTTATCATCTCAGGCGTGGCGTTAGGGACATAGTCAAGGACGAAGCATCCAGGGTCCTCCACGCTTGCCATCAGGCGGGCGATGGGCAGGTCAAGGAAGGCGTTCCCGCTGAATCCGAGGTTTATCACCTGGCGATCGAGACGGCGGGAGATGATATTGGTGTGGGCCATGCCCGGACGATTGGCGCAGCCTCCTTGAAGAACACTGGTGCCATACATCACAACAGGCTTGGCGGCCCTTGGGCTATCCACCTTCGGAGCATCAATCCTGGCGTCAGCGTCCACGCCTATTTCCAAGGATGAAACTCCGTCATACAGAGAAAGATAGAGCATATATTCCCTCTCCTGCGGGGCCATGTTGGCAATCAATGTCTGCTCGGTCAAGGACTTGCTTTTCTCAGGCCTTCCGCTAGCGGCGAACACCCAACCTTTATCCGTTAGGATGTAAAGGTCGAGGCCACGTGAGCCTGTCAGGGTCATGTGGTTCATGTGGTGCGAGGTCGTGGAGTTCCAGCGGGCGGCAATCTTTGTGGAGTTCGAGCGGAAGCGAACATAGAGCCCGGCGCTGTTAAGGCCTAGTTTCCACACAGGCTCACGTATCTCGCCCTGGAGCGAGGCGGGAAGCCTGTCATAACGGGTGGGAGTGTAGGGCGCAGCCTTTCCGAAAAGAGGGAAAGCCGCGGCGTCAGTCCATGTGATGTCCTTGGCCTGGGTCTGAGCCTGGGCGAGCGCCGGAGCGACGGACATGACCACGAAAAAGCAAATAGCTAGAATCCTGAAAAAACGTACACGCATATAATCGACCATGCAATAAATCCATTTCCCAAAAGTACGAAAATATATTTATCTTTGTGCTTAGGACAAAAAGAATAGAGCAAAATGAGAAAAAGAAATTTAGCGCTGGATATTTTCAGAGGCATGACTATCTGTCTTATGATAATTGTTAACAACCCTGGAAACGGCGCCGAACGCTTCTCTATCCTGAGACATTGCCCATGGGACGGATGCACGCCAACGGACCTTGTTTTCCCCTTCTTCCTTTTCTGCGCAGGCTGCGCCATGGCCTACTCCCTCGCGAAATTTGACTCGCTGAGCAAGGAGGCGAGCCTGAAAATCCTCAAACGCACCGGCGCCATTTTCCTTGTCGGCCTGATGCTCAACATGTTCCCATTCTACCCTACGAAATGGAACCCTGAACTCACCGCCGCCCAGAACTGGGGCCATTGGATCAGCCATATCAGAATACTCGGAGTCCTTCAGAGAATAGCCCTCAGCTATGCCCTCGCGGCGTTCATAACCCTCGCCTTCAAGAAAAAGAGGGCTGCTGTACTTGGCTCTGTCGGAGTACTCTGCGCACTTCATTTCGGCATACTCATGTTATTCGGAGACAAAGGCGCTCAGCTTGAGCTCGGGCATACGGTCGCCGAACGCATCGACATCGCCATATTCGGAGAAAACCATGTCTATCATGGCTACGGCGTCCCATTCGACCCTGAGGGACTACTTGGTGTGCTCACAGGTGCGTGCAACGCTCTTCTTGGATTCCTTATCGGCTCTATGACAAGACGTTACGCTGAGCAAGACCTCGCCGGAGAACATCCAGAAAAGAACGTCGCCGCAACCTTCTTCTGGGGCTGCGTCAGCCTCGCCACCGCGATGACGCTCTCCATTTGGATCCCTATCAACAAGCCGCTCTGGAGCGCCTCATATGTGTTCTTCACCTGTGGCTGGGGCATGATCGTGCTCGCCTTCTGGAGCTATATCGTCGATGTCCTCAAAGTCGATAAACCTCTGATGCCGCTGAAGGCCTTCGGAATGAACGCCCTCGCGATGTTCGCCCTTTCTGGCATGACCGCCCGCATCATCGGCAGCGTCCTGAAATGGAACAAGGCTCCCATCTTCGACACCCCTATGCTCTCGCTCACCTACGCCGTCATTTTCATGCTCGTCCACTGGTGCGTCGCCTACATCCTCTACAGAAAAAGAATCGTCATAATTCTTTAACGAAATCTAAACACAATAAATCAATATTGACATAATAATGGATTTCCGAGAAATTGAAGGAGTTTCACCTCAGCTGGAATATCACAGGGAAATAATAATGATATCTGGATGGTTTCCCATCACGGGTGCAAGGGGTCCACTTCGGCGATTGTGAGGCCACTCTGAAGGCTTCATCTGAAAGATCCTTATCTGGAGAGATTATAACTTTAAGATCTGTCATCGACCCATCTTCTTCTATCCAGAATCCTAGAACAACCTTTCCTTGGATGCTGTTTTTTTTCGCATTCTCTGGATATTCCAATCGTTGGTTCACCCATTTTGAGAAGCGGGAAGCTTCCTGACCCTCAAATTTCGGGGCGACGAATTCGTCGTAGTGGGTTTTGGGGCCATAAATATTGTATTCCTGTAGCGAGTCCGGCCAACGCTCGCACATGACGTTTTTAAAGAAATCGTCAGCTCTCAAGTTATCAATGTCCCGGTCCCTAAGATAATGGAAATAGTTGTTCCGTCCGTAGTTCAGAGCGGATACAAACCAGTACACTCCAGCATCAATGTCCCCAATCAGAGAGTAAATACAAGCGGCATCATAATAGACCCCACCCGGATTCATCGTGGAAGGAAACTTATTTCCGAGGATTCGCCCTATTTGCTCCGCGGCTTTTTCCTTCATTCCCATGTAGGCGTATGAATATGCGATGGCGAACGATGTGTTTCTTTTATCCTTATCCAGATCAATAGCCTTAATAAAATCATCGAACGCCTTTTCCTCCTGTCCCCGAATCTGATAAATCCTGCCCCTTCTCACATAAGCGCCAGCGGCGCCGGGGTTGAGTTTAATCGCCTTCTGCACATCCTCAAAAGCTTCATCGTCAAATCCCATACTAAACTCATACCAACTGCGCTGCTCATAAAACAAAGCACGATCGGGATGTGATTCTATGCACTTGCTGATGTCCTCGACAGCTCCCTTATAGTCTCCGCTTTTATATTTGTATTCCGCTCTGAGAAGAATATTATTATCATTTTCAGGATTTCTCTCAATTACGGAGTCCATATACGCGATCGCGTCATCCCAATTCGTCAAACGGTCATAGCATTGAGCTATCTTTATATCAATCGAAATATCCGGGGATAAGCTCACTGCCCGTTTGTAGTAATTGATCGCATCTTTGTAATGCCTTCTTATTTCACTAAGGACTCCAAGATAGTACGGCCATTCACTCTGTCCGGGATTATCCTGCGCCTTCATAATCAAACGTTCTTTTATGTCATCATATGCGGATGCGGCATACTCCTTAAGCAACGCCATCTCATTTCCCTCTCGAAGTTCAAGGATTCTTACCACGTCAGCAGATGCGTCCAATTGTTTTTTCAATTTAACGTAAACTGCCGCACGACGATGATAGGCCGCTGAATAGCGGGGATTAGTCCGTATAACCTGGGCATAACACCGTAATGCCTTTGAGTAGTCACATTTATTCTCATAGTTACGCCCCTGTTCCATTAGGCGCGAAAGTTTATCCTCGTCCGAAATGTTTACCTCTATTCCGCATTCAGAATACGGCCGCGCATAAGAGCACACGACAAGAAACAGCGTGACGACTATCAAGAATACCCTTCCGCGATTCATTAAAGTCCTGTTTGAAGTTTAGTATTGAGTAACAGCGCGGACAGAGCAACCGCTAAGGCGGCGCAAGTTGTCATAGCCTTGATAGTCACGGGATAATTTGATGATATATGCATAGTGCACATTGCCCTTGCATACCGAGGATGCCCAATAGACGCCATAATCATAGGACTCGACCAATTCCTCCCCGAAGCGATAGCCCGATGCCGGCAGGAAAATAGAATTTCCGGTAATCAAGCTTGTGACAACGCAGCCCTTCCTTGCCGCATCCCATTTACACGTACATTTCTCCTTGTCAAAAAGTTCCCTCACCTCATCGACTGTGGGCATACGCCACTTGCTTCCCCAGTTCACGGTAGCCGCGTCATCCCTAGACTGAAGGGTTGAGAGAAGATCTGATGTGATATTGTATTTTGTCATGCCCCTGACCGGGTCTTCCATATCATAAACGCCCCACTTGTACTCGCCTTCTTTAGACCAGCCATAGAACGCCTTTTCATAGGCCTCACCGAACGCGACATATATGCCGCTGTCATCCTCATTCTTGGCGCCGACATTGTATGATGCCCATTTCACGCTAAGTCCCATGTCGACTGCCTCACATCCGCCGGAAAAATCAGCGATGATTTTCTTTCCATTTTCTTTCTTGCAACCCCATGCAAGGCAGACAAGCCCCGCCATGGCTATTATCATTAAGTGTTTCTTCATACTTTCATTCGTCTTAATTGTCCCGAAATATACTAATGATTTTTCGCAATTCTTGTAGTTTTGTGTAACTTTGCATAAGAATTAATTCTTTAATCATGACAAAAGTTGAAAGCGCCCTCGCGCGCACCACTGACACCAAAGCCCTTATCATAGGAAAGGGCGTCGTTTCTAGAACATCTGAGGTATTCAATCAGCTTTTCGCAGGCAAGAAGGCAATCATCGTCGCCGACACCAACACATGGAAAGTCGCAGGCGAGGCTGTCTACGCCTCCCTCCAGGCAGCTGGCATAGACCAGGACGAGCCGTTTATCTTCAACGACCCGGACCTCTACGCTGAGTGGAAATTCGTTGAGCAGCTTAAGGCCCATCTCGAGCCTCGCGACGTGATCGCGGTAGCTGTAGGATCAGGAGTCATCAACGACCTTACTAAATACACTTCACATATCCTCGGCCGCAAGTACATGTGCGTGGGTACAGCCGCATCTATGGACGGTTACACCGCATACGGCGCGTCTATCACCAAGGACGGCAACAAGCAGACTTTCGACTGCCCTGCCCCTTTCGGCTTCGTGATGGACCCTGTCATCGCCGCGGATGCGCCAAAGGAGCTCGCCGCATCTGGCTATGCGGACCTTATCGCGAAGATTCCCGCAGCAGCGGACTGGATGCTCGCTGACGTTGTAGGCGCGGAGGCCATCGACCAATTTGGATGGGACCTTGTCCAGAACGGACTCAAGGAGTCTCTTTCCGCTCCTGCCGCCGTGCATGCAGGTGACGTGGAGATGACAGAGAAGCTCTCTGAGGGTCTTCTTATGAGCGGATTCGCTATGCAGGCTATTCAGTCAAGCCGTCCGGCATCAGGAACAGAGCACCAGTTCTCACACTGCTGGGACATGGAGAATCTCGCATATCCAAACGGAAAGCACGTCAGCCATGGTTTCAAGGTGGGTATAGGAACACTCGCCTCCACCGCTTCTTTGGAGTTCCTTCTCGAGAAGGACATCGAGAACATCGATGTTGACGCATGTGTAGAGGCATGGAAGAGTTGGGACGAGATGGAGGCTGAGATCCGTGAGGTCTTCGCCGGTAAGCCTGGTCACCTCGCACGCGGTCTCAAGGAGACTAAGGGCAAGTATGTCGACAAGGAGGGACTTCGCAAGCAGCTCGAGGCTCTTAAGGCGGCCTGGCCTACTCTTAAAGAGCAGATCAGAGCCCAGATCATTCCTTTCGAGGAGGTTCATGAGGACCTCAAACTCGTCGGCGCTCCTTACGAGCCTGAGATGATCTGCGTTGACAGGGCCCGCATGCGTAAGACTTTCTCATACATCCCTTACATGAGAAGCCGTTTCACGAACATTGATGTGGTTTATCGTCTCGGTCTCATGCCTGAGCTTACAGAAAGACTCTTCGGCAAGGGCGGCATCTGGGAGGTCGAATAACCCTGCTATACACAGAATTTGGGGCTACCTTGCTTTTCTAACAGCAAGGTAGCCCCAAATTTTATCCAAAAATCTGATTAAGGGCGGCGGCGAGCTGGTAGGCCGACTTTCGAAGAAGGTCCTCAGCGAGGCCAATGTGCTCTTCGACGTACTGGCCGTCAAGGGCGTCCCCAGGCCGGACCTCGTCAATCATAGGGCGAATGCACCTGGCCGCATCCTCGAACCATTCCCTCGCCCATCCTTTCTGGGCCGCTTTGATTTGTTTTTTATTCCATGTGTCCAGGCGGTCGGCATACTCGCTATACTGCTTCCAGTTAAGTCCGCTGGCGTATTGGAGGAGATTAGTGTCCCAGAAGGTGTGGTAACGCACTTCCTTTCCGTTGAAAGTGATCTGGAACTTTCCGTCATTGACGCAATCGGTGTAACGAAGATGGACAGGACAATGGAAGTCAGCGACTATATGCACCATGCATTTGATGGCGTCGAGCACCACCGAGTCCTCCATCTCCTGATAATTGTCCTCAAGCAAGGCGCGGAAATACTCCATAGCGGTCACGCCGTCCCTGCAGTCACGAACGGCCTTACGCACATAGAGCGGAGACTCGCAATCGGGATTTGCAACGCTCGCATGCCATCCGAATTGAACCGTCTTATACGGCTCTTCCTTCGCCACAACGTCCATCCACACAGCAAAATCCGCCAATGGAGCGCCGCCTGTGTAGGCCATGATCGTGGCCTCGGCCTTTGGGGTCAGATGCCTCTGGTCTATCTCCGCTACTGTGTAATGTCCGAGTCTTCCCCACCCCGACATAGGAATACATGCCAAGGCGCAAAGACAAAGAAATACGATTCGTCTCATATCTATACCTATTAATAATTACGCTCCCCGAAAATAGCCGTGCCGATACGCACCATATTTGACCCGCACTCCACCGCGACAGGCCAGTCCGATGACATACCCGTAGAAAGCACGTCCAGACCAAGCTCCGGGAACAAATCAACCACATAGTCCTTAAACGCCTGGACCCTCTCGAAATCCGCGCGCACCACATCCATGTCCTCAGTATTGGTGGCCATGGCCATGAGGCCCTTGACTCTCACAAAAGGAAAAGCCGCCGATGTGCCGTCAGAGCGAAGGCCGTCGCTGATACGGAAAAGAAGATCGAGAACCTCCTCCTCAGCGAATCCCTGCTTAGTATCTTCCTGGGCCACATGAAGTTCGAGTAGAACATCTGTCACCAGAGAATTGCTCT
Source organism: Bacteroidales bacterium (assembly GCA_024398335.1). Lineage (GTDB taxonomy): Bacteria > Bacteroidota > Bacteroidia > Bacteroidales > UBA932 > Cryptobacteroides. The sequence goes on from JAKSJJ010000009.1 coordinate 13,015, forward strand.
TGCCCCATTTATTGATCTCGGTTAAAAGATGGAGGGAATCAACGGAGTGGACAAGGCTCACGTACGGAAGCACCATTTTTAGTTTATTGGTCTGCAGATGGCCTATGAAATGCCACTGCAGGTCCTCCAGCGTCGAGCAGGAGTCCGCGGCGGCGATGCCACGGACAGCGGCGCCTAGCGCCGCCACCTTGGAGGCAAGCTCCTGCGGCCTGCTCTCCGCGAACACCCTCTGTCCCGCATTATACGCCTGGGCGATAGCGTCCGAAGGGTGGAATTTGGAAACTGCCACCAGGGTCACTCCTGATGGCAGCTGTTCCTTAATAGATTGTAAATTCTCTTTGATCATGAATTACTTACGATTCTTCATCTGTTGCTGCTGCATTCTCTGAGCCTCCTCAAGACGCTGCATCCACTTACTCTTCTTCGCGGCCTTCGCCGGAGTAGCCTTAAGCTTCGCGAGCACCTCCTCAGGGTTGACGAACCATTTCTTGATAACCCAAGTCTGAAGCATGGTGATCAAGTTGGAGAGGAAGTAATAGTAGCTAAGTCCAGACGAGAGGTTGTTACAGATAAAGAGCATCATTATCGGCATCATCCAGACAGTCATGAACTGCATGCTCTTCATGTTCGGGTCAGAGCTCATCTGGCTTGAGTTCATCTTCGAGTAGAAGAACATCGTGACAGCCATCAAGATAGCGAACAGGGAGATGTGGTCTCCGTAAAGAGGAATGTTGAATCCGAAGTCAAGGATTGAATCATATGCGCTGAGGTCTTCCGCCCAGAGGAATCCCTGCTGGCGAAGCTCGATTGACGCAGGGAAGAAGCGGAACATAGCCCACAGGATAGGAATCTGAAGGAGCATAGGGAGACATCCGCCCATAGGGCTGACATCCGCTCTACGGTAGAGCTCCATCTGCGCCTGCTGCTTCTTCATGGCGTCCTCCTGCTTAGGATACTTCTCATTAAGCTTGTCAATCTCAGGCTTGAGGGCCTGCATCTTCGCTGATGACTTATATGACTTGATAGTCAGAGGCGAGATGACGAGCTTGATAAGAATGGTCATCAAAAGGATGATGATACCGAAGTTGGAGACAAAACGGCTCAGGAAATTGAAGCAAGGGATGATGACATAGCGGCTGACAAGTCCGATGACATTCTTTCCAAGCGGAATGATCTTCTCGTAATTATCGTCCATAGCCTTGAGAACACCGTACTTGTTAGGTCCGAAGTATATTCTCAAAGGAACTACGATATTGTCGCTATGCTGGAAGTCCGCACGCATGGAAGCGTTGCAGGTCATGAGGTTACGAGCAGCGTCATCCTCCTGAGCGAACCTTACTGAGAGCTCTCCTGAGGTGAATTCCTCCGGAGCGGTCATGATAGCGGAGAAAAACTGCTGCTGGAACGCGAACCACTTGAGCTTGTTCGGAATGCTCTTGACGGCGTCACGTCCGCGGCCATACTCCTCAGGTTTCTTGTCGCCGGAGAAATATACGTCGACCTTCGAGTACTGCTTCTCGTTCTTATATCCCTTCTCAAGACGAGGAATGACTACAGACCAGTCAAGGTCGAAAGATCCGACCCTGGCAGGGATAGTCTTGTTCATGCCGACAAAGGCGATGTCCTGCGCGAGCTCATAGCTGCCCTCAGAAAGAGCGTAGCTGAGCTGGATATATCCGCCGTCCTGTGAAGGAAGCCTCATCACGAGGGTGGAGTCCGTAGATTCAGCGACCTCGAAAGTGAAATCCTCGGTGTTGATGTTCTGACCCGCATAAATATTTATGCCCATGCGGCTCATCGCAGGCTTAATCAGGAAAAGACTGTCTTCGCCATAGGCTTTGTAGTCTTTGATCTGCACTGAATGAACCTGCGCTCCACGGGTATTGAACGCTACCGCGAGACGGTCATTCTCAATAGTAAGAATCTGTCCCTGGGCGTTATTCGCGGCGGCGAAAAGCGAATCCTTATAAATTGAAGCGGTCTGCTCAGCAGCCACCGCCTGCTCTCCCTCGAGAACCTTGACGGTGTCCGCGATAGCTGCCAATGAGTCAAGACGCACTTGCTCCAGCGAGTCCAGACGGTGCTGCTCGGCAGCCTGTTTCTTATACTGATGGTTCTGGTAGAAACTGAAACCAAAGAGTATACATCCGATAAGGATGAATCCGATTACTGTATTTTTATCCATTTCTCTTTACTCCTGCTCCTTGTTCTCCTCCTGCTGAGCCGCACGGATCTGCTCCTTGAGTGAAGCGAGCTCCTCCTTGGCCTGAGCGATTCTCTCCTTGATCTGTCCCACAAGAGCATCTGAGTTCTTGCTCTTAGCGAAGAAACCGATATTGTTCTCGTATGTGATGATGTCCTGCTCAAGCTTGTTGTACTTCTGTACGAGCTGGTCCTTAAGACTCCTAGGGGCAGGAGCGGCGCCACCTCTACGAGGGCGACGAGCGTTCAAGCCGGCGAATTTCGAAGCGACGGCCTCTTTATATGCCTGATTGATAGCGTCCTTCTCCTTGAATGGGACAAAGCCGATAGCCTGCCACTTAGCGGCGAACTCATTCATGGCCTTTACGTTCTCACTCTCGTCAGAGGACAGCTCAAACGCCTTGATCTCCTCTACCAGACGCTGTTTAGCGCGGAGGTTTCCATAGAAATCGTTCTCTGGCTTAGCCTGTTTGTCATGCTCAGCGAAGAACTCGTCACAAGCGGCGCGGAAACGCTTCCAAAGAGCCGCTGACTTCTTGCGAGGAACAGCTCCGATCTCCTTCCACTGCTTCTGCAGAGCGATGAACTGGTCGGAAGCCTTCTTCCACTCTGTGCTTGACTTAAGAGCCTCAGCGGCCTCACATATAGAGATTTTCTTCTCGAGGTTAGAGTTGATATTGTCCTTGTAGTCTGTGTAGAACTCTCTCTTTCTAGCATAGAAGGCGTCGCAAGCGGCACGGAAACGGTCGTAGATCTTCTGGTTGTCCTTCTTTGAAGCGAAGCCTATGCCTCTCCACTCCTTCTGGATCTCCTCGATCTCCTTAGAGCATGCGTTCCACTCATTAGAAGAAGCGATTCCCTTCGCGGCGATAGCCTCTACCCTCTCGCAAAGGGCAGTCTTGGCGGCGAGATTCTCGCTCTGCTTCTCCTTCATGCCCTCGAAGAAAGCCTGATACTTCTTGTTGACCGTAGCGGTAGCAGCCTTGAAACGGTCCCAGATCTCCTCACGATACTGCTTAGCGACTGGTCCGAACTCTTTCCACTGCTCGTGGAGTTTCTGGAGCTCCTTGAACGCGTCTACGACATTGTCGTTCTCAGCGAGCTTCTCGGCTATCTCGCAGAACTTCTGCTTAGCCTCGAGGTTCTTCTTGAAGTCGAGGTCACGCAGCTCACGGTTGATGCTTACCATATCGTAGAACTGCTCGACATAAAGCTGATATGTGTCGTTGATGTTACGGAAAGCGGTCGCAGGGACTGGTCCGATAGCTCTCCAGCGGTCCTGGATCTTACGGAACTCAGGGAATGTGGCGTTCACGTCCTCACCCTTCTCAAGAAGAGCCTTGAGGTCAGCGATGACTTCCTCTTTGAGTTTAAGATTGCTCTCACGCTCCATCTCGAGCTGCTTGTTATACTCAGCGCGCTCCTTCTTATATGCGTTATAGAAGGCCTTGAAGCTCATCTCCACCTGCTCGAAAGGATTCTGTGGCTGAGCGACCTCCTCCTGGACGGCCTCTTCCTCCTCCGCCTCGTATGGAGTTTCCTCCACAGGGGCGAGTCCGGCGTCAGCCTTCGCTTTTGAAAGTTTCTTGTAGAATGCCGACTTGATGGCGTCCGCCTCCTTTGTGCGACGCATGCGGTCTTCGCTCTTGGCGAGCTCCTCGAATGCGGCAGCGAGCTCAGCGAGACTCATCTCGGCGTAATTAACTGTGTTTTCCGTCTGTTCTTCCTGCTGTGCAGGAGTCTCGGCTGACGGAGCCTGTGGTACATCTGTAGCCTCAAGAACCTGCTCGAGGACTTCAGGATTTAACTGTTCACTCATGATAAATAGAGTCTAAAAGGTTTATAATAACTCGCAAATGTAACAAATTTTGCGTAAAACTCCTATCAATTGACTATTTTTGCGGAAGTAAATATTTCAAGACATGAGAATTGACATCATAACCGTTGTGCCAGAGCTGCTTGAGAGCCCTCTCGCCCACTCCATCGTAGGCCGCGCCATCAAGAAAGGACTGGTAGAGATACATATACACAACCTGCGCAAATATGGCAAAGGTCCTCGTCAGCAAGTGGACGACTACAGCTATGGCGGGGACGCCGGCATGGTGCTTATGATAGAGCCCGTTTTCCAGATGATCAGCGAGCTCAAGGCAGAAAGGGAATATGACGAGGTCATCTACATGTCCCCGGATGGTGAGATCCTCAACCAGGGCATAGCTAACGAGCTGTCCCTCAAGGAGAACATCATCATTCTCTGCGGACATTACAAAGGCATAGACCACCGTATCAGGGAGCATCTCGTGACCAGGGAGATCTCCGTCGGCGACTATGTCCTCAGCGGCGGAGAGATACCGGCGGCTATAGTCGCCGACGCCATCGTAAGGCTTATCCCGGGGGCCCTCACCGACGAGACCTCGGCCCTTAGCGACTGCTTCCAGGACGGACTTCTTTCCGCCCCTATCTATACACGTCCGGCGGAATTCAACGGATGGAAGGTCCCTGACGTGCTTCTGAGCGGCAACCCTAAGCTAATCCGTCAGTGGCAGGACGAACAGGCCCTGCAGCGCACCAGGGAGCTCAGACCCCATCTTCTAGAAGATTAATTTTTTTCGTACATTCGCGATATATCGCTAAAAAACAAGGCTATGAAACGCATTATCATTCTGTCACTCGCTACCATGGCGCTCATTTTCAGCGCATGCTCATGCGACAAGACAAAGACACATTCGACAAAGAAAGACAAAGGCAATATCGAGTTCGAATCAGCCTACGCTGAAGACTACGGGGACTTTTACGCTAACGGTACCCGCAACGTCCTCCTGACCCTGACAAACGGAACATTCGACGAAGACGGTTACCTCGAGGGCGAAGGCGAGCAGATTATTCTCGACATCAACTGCAAGACCAGCAGCACCGACCTCCCTGCGGGATTCTACACCTGCACCACCGACCAGAGCGAGACCTTCGCTTTCAACGCCGGCTCAGAGAGAACCTATACTCTCCGCGAAGAATTGGAGGAATACGAGCAGGCTGGTTTCGAAATCGACTGGAGCGAGTACACAGAGGCGGAGCTCAACGAGAAGTACACCTCTCCCGAGTACTCATATTACTACGTACAGGAGATCGAAGGCGACGATGTAGTTTATGACTACTCCCTCATAACCGACGGCTCTCTCGAGATCGCCCGCACCGGCGCCACATACACCATCTCAGGCGAGTTCAGCATGGACGGCAAAGTCGTCAAGTTCAGTTACAAAGGCGAAGTCCCTGTTTATGACGAGTCATATGACGACGAACCCGGCGGAGACACCCCTGGCGGAAGCGACCCGGGCACAGGCGACACCGGCGACAGAAGCACTTATGAGACTGTCGATATGGGAACTCTCCCGAAGGCTCATCTTATTTCCTACGGCCAGGCTTATGAGGGCGTAAACTACAATGACTGGGAGATCTATCTGGGCGGCAGCGACATGACCGTAAGCAGTGGCGCCATTGGAGGAAAGTCAGATTACGCTGTCATCGAGGTCATCACCCCGGCTTCCCAGATTTCAGAAATCTCGGCAGGTACATTCAAATGCGTGAGCGAGCTATCAGTAGCGAGCCTTGTCCCAGGAGCCCTTATACCTTACTACGAGGACGGTGACTACGCATACGGCTCAATGCTTACCCAGTACTTTGATTATCAGGGCACTACAGACCATTACATCACTGCCGGAGCAACTGACGGAAGCGCTACTGTAAAGCGCGACGGAGACAAATACACCATCGAATTCACACTCTATGACGACGACTACGGCGTGACTTTCTCAGGCAAGTTCACCGGCGTCCCTGGCTTCAGCGACTACTCAAGCGCGGCCTCATCACTTTCTACTAAATCAGGTTCTCCATACAAGTGGTATCATCTTTGCTACAACACTCCTAAGAAACCTATTTATGTAGTTAACAGGGAGCAGAAGCGACAGGAGAAAATCCAGGCGATGAAAGTCGTCAAGAAAGCGAAGAAGCTCCACATCAAATAAACGCCATGAGAAGATTTTTGACATTTAACGCCCTTTTGGGAGCAGCTCTTCTTCTGAGCTCATGCTGGGGCTGGGATAAGCCAAGCCGTCCTTCAGGCGGAAACAACCAGCAGCAGACTGATTACCACAAAATCTCAGCCGCATACGGCGGCGCCTTCTGGTGTGGAAGGATGGATGGATACAACATGGATGTATTCGATGTGTATCTCATGGACAAGAATGTCAAAATGGTTGACGCCAACTTCGGCGGCGTCGGAATGGGTGTCTGGCTGGACATGAATGTCGAGCGCAACGCCGACCGTATCCTCGAGAGCGGAGTTTATACCGCCGCCCGTAACAACTACGAGAACAACGCCTTCATCAAGGGAGGACTTGACAAGGACGGTTACATCACCGGTTCATATATCTACTACCGCACCACGAACCGCAGCGCTGAATATTTCCTCATCTCTTCTGGAAGTGTCAACGTAAACATCAGCGGAAGCAAGTATAAGATCACCGGACAGGTAGTCGCAATGAGCGCTACCGAGGACTCAGGCCCACAGGAATTCACTTTTGAATACTATGGAAACTTCGAGTACACCGACCTGGTCGATCCGGAGCCAGAGCCAGGTCCTGGCCCAGGTCCAGATCCAGGAACCGTCTTCACCGTCAACGGTCTTAATCACGGCCGCCTTGAGTATAACGGCAAGTGCCTCATCCCTGTAACCAACACCAACTACGCTGACTGGTCAGTATTCCTTGGTGACAAGAATATGAATTTTGACGACCGCGCCAACAGCACCGGAGACGAGCTTGACATCGAGTTCATCACCGCCGCCAACGCCACCGACCTCACACCTGGAAGGTACGAGATCAAGGCAAGCGGAGTCAATAACAACAGCGCCGTTCCAGGTGGCCTTCTCGAGGGCTACATCGACGGAGGTTACTACGGAGTGTGGTACTTCCCACAGAACGGAAAGGCGGGAGAGTTCGGAGCTACAAGCGGCTACGCTGTAGTAAGCAAGAGCGGTTCTATCTACCGCATCGAGTTCTCTTTCGTTGACAGCATCGGCAACGCCTCATTCAGCGGAGTCTATTCAGGCTCACTCGAATACAGAGACGCCACCAAGGCTACCAAGGGAGTTCTTTCTCAGAGCTCAAGGCGTATGGTAGCAGTCCAGAGCAGACCTTGTCTGCAGAAGGAGGCCGTCAACCTCGACGGACGTCCTGCAGTCGGAGCAGTAAAACTCTTCTAAATGAAAATATTACATAAATTAATACAATCACAACTGCCGGCCCTTTTCGGACTGGCAGTTTGTTTCTTCTGGCTTTCGAGCGCATGCGCCTTCAGAGCCGGCGCGCAGGATATACAGGAAGAGGTCGAGGCGGCGCCAGACACCGTGACAATCAAGATCATAGGCGACGTGATGCTCCACCAAGGGCAGATTGACTGCGCTAAAAACCATGCTAAAGGCAAAGGATTTGACTTTCATCCCTACCTTGACAGCATCAAGACGGACCTGAGCGAGGCCACAATCGCCATAGCCAACATGGAGTTCTCCCTCGGCGGAGCGCCATACACCGGCTATCCGGCATTCTCCGCCCCGGACAGCTACGCCAGCTATGTCCGCGACCTTGGAGTGGACGTATTCCTTACCGCCAACAACCATATCCTGGACCGTGGAGTCAAAGGCTTCAAACGCACGATGGAGGTCTATGACACGCTCGCGGGAGTGACCTACACCCGAGTCAATCCGACTTATGTAGAGGCGCAGGGCCTCCGTCTGGCCATCATCAATGTCACGTACGGCACCAACGGCGGCCAAAGCGCGAAGCCTGGCGACGAGTACTATGTCCCGTTCATGACCGACAAGAAATTCATCCTTGACGCCGTCGCTCAGGCACGCAAGGACAGCGCCGACTTTATCATCGCCCTTCCCCACTGGGGCGAGGAATATGTCCTCAAGCACAACGCCACGCAGGAGAGTTTCGCCAGAGCACTCGCTGACGCCGGAGTGGACGTTATCGTCGGAGGCCACCCGCACTGCGTACAGGACAGAGGATTTGTCAAAGGCACCACGGACGGCGTGACAAGGGACGTACCTGTCTATTATTCTGTCGGAAACGCTGTGTCGAACATGAGCGCCACCAACACCCAGCTTGAGCTTATGGTGACCCTCACCTTCGCCCCTGAGGAGATCCTCACTCCTGACGGGACGAAGACATTCAAGTATAAGATGCTCCCCCCTACCCACGATTGGCTGTGGTGCTCAAGGCCTGGCTACCTCAACGACTGGTACTGCACCATCAAGGTCGAGGACTTCATCGGACGACGTTCACAGTGGAAGAATCCGTATGATTATGACAAGATGATGGCGACTTACAAGAGGATCGCTACGAATTTTTAGGGGATTTTTCGTTTTTTGCTGTAATATTCCTACATTCGCGGAGCATATAAGTCTATATGGGGATGTTTTGGTTTTGACAGCATCTGACATTGGACGGTAAGCACGTCGGGC
>JAKSJJ010000090.1 GCA_024398335.1 Bacteroidales bacterium
GGAGCTTAAGGCGCACCGTCAATCGCGGAGCTTAGCGGCGGAAGCCGCCCATGCCGCGCATCATCATGTTGCGCATGCCGCCACCCATGACGGCCTTCATGGCCTTGCGGGTTCCCTCGAACTGCTTGAGGAGCTTGTTGACGTCGGCGAGGGTGGTGCCTGAACCGTCAGCGATTCTCTTGCGGCGGCTGCCGTTGATGATCTCAGGATGCTCTCTTTCTTTCGGGGTCATGGAGAGGATGATCGCCTCTGTGCTCTTGAATGCCTTGTCGTTGTCGATGTCGACGTCCTTGATGGCCTTGCCTACGCCTGGAAGCATGGCTGCGAGATCCTTGATATCACCCATTTTCTTGACCTGCTGGATCTGGTCGTAGAAGTCCTGGAGGGTGAACTGGTCCTTGGCGAGTTTCTTCTTGAGCTCGCGTGCCTGTTTCTCGTCAAACTGCTCCTGGGCCTTCTCTACGAGGGATACGACGTCGCCCATGCCGAGGATTCGGTCGGCGATACGGGTAGGGTGGAATACGTCAAGAGCCTCCATTTTCTCTCCGGCGGAGATGAACTTGATAGGCTTGCCTGTGACTGTCTTGATGGAAAGGGCCGCACCGCCACGGGTGTCACCGTCCATCTTTGTGAGTACGACTCCGTCGAAGTCGAGTCTGTCGTTGAATGCCTTAGCTGTAAGTACGGCGTCCTGACCTGTCATGGCGTCCACGACGAAGAGGGTCTCGCTAGGGGTGACTGCCTGGTGGAGAGCTGAGATCTCGTCCATGAGCTCCTGGTCAACAGCGAGACGTCCGGCGGTATCGATGATGACTACTGAGTAGTTCTCCGCCTTTGCCTTGGCGATGGCTGCCTTGGCTATGGTGATAGGGTCTTTTTCTCCCTCGATTGTGAATACCGGAACTCCTACCTGCTCTCCGAGCACTTTGAGCTGGTCGATAGCCGCCGGACGGAAGGTGTCGCAGGCGGCGAGCATGACTTTCATGCCCTTGCGGCTCTTCACGTTGAGGGCGAGCTTGCCGCTGAATGTGGTCTTACCGGAACCGTTCAGACCCGCTACGAGAACTACCGCGGGCTGGCCTTTGAGATTGATCTCGCTGGCGTCGCTTCCCATCAGGGCGGCGAGCTCGTCGTGCACGATCTTGACGATCATCTGCTGAGGCTTGACGGCTGTGAGCACGTTCATGCCCAGCGCCTTCTGCTTCACATCGTCGCAGAACTGCTTCGCTATCTTGTAGCTGACGTCCGCGTCGAGCAGGGCCCTGCGTATGTCTTTCATCGCCTCCGCGATGTTTATTTCGGTAATTTTACCTTCTCCTTTGAGTATCTTGAAGGATCTTTCGAGTCTTTCGCTAAGGTTTTCGAACATGATATTTCGTTATTTTATATTATCAGAATAGATTGTCTGGGCGTCTGGGCGCAGGTTGTAGCGTGTAGCCATGGCCTGTCCGTAGGCTCCTGCTGAACGGATGGCGATAAGGTCGCCTCTGACGCTAAGAGGCATGCGCCTGCCTTTGCCCCAGGTGTCGGCGGACTGGCGGGAAGGGCCCACGACGTCGTAGTAACGGTCATTCTCGAGCATAGGCCTTTGCATGGCGGAGAGGTTCTCTATTTTGTGGAACGCTCCGTAGAATGCGGGACGGGCGAGGTTGTTCATGCCGGCGTCAAGCACGAGGAAGGTCTTCGCCGGGGTGTCCTTGACGAAGAGCACGCGGCTAAGAAGGGTTCCGCACTGGGCTACAAGGGCGCGGCCCGGCTCGATGTGTATGGTCATTCCCTCGCGGCGAGGTATGTTGCGGCTTATGGTGAGCATCCACTGCTCGAAGTCAGGAATGAGCTCTGAATCAGGGTCTTCGTAGCATACTCCAAGTCCTCCTCCGAGGTTGATCATGCATATGGCGTAGCCTTTCGCTGCGAACCAGTCAGCGGCCTCGACGGCCTTGCGGCATGCGGCCTCGAATACTGGACGTATGTCTCTGATCTGGGAGCCAAGGTGCATCTGCACGCCTATGAATTTCACATTGGAGCATTTTGAGAGCATGTGCTCGAACTCGTCGAACTCTTCCGGTGACACGCCGAACTTATTGACATTCAGTCCGCTGGTCACGTATTTGAAGGTGTGGGCGTCGATGTTAGGGTTGACTCGGATGCAGACTTTCGCGGTCACTCCCTCACGTGCGGCGAGGGCGTTGACGACATAGAGTTCCTGGACGCTTTCCACGTTTATCGCTCCGATTCCCATGCGAAGGGCGCAGAGGATGTCCTCGTCGCTCTTACCGACTCCGGAGAGTACGACCGCGGAAGGCTTCACGCCGCAGGCGGCGGCGAGCTCAAGCTCGCCAGCGCTGACACAGTCAGCGCCGAAGCCTTCCGCCGCCAGAGCCGACACGATACGTGCGTCCTCGTTGGCCTTGGTGGCGTAGTGGATATGGATACCGTACTGCTCAGACAGGGACCTCACTTTAGCCGCAGTAGTGGCCAGAAGGTCCATATCATAGTAATATACAGGAGTTTGCACCCCTTGTGGAAGTCTGATGTCTCTCATCGTAGATTGGGTCAAATAACTTGCAAATATAATCAATTCCGTATATATTCGCGATACTTTGATTGACGAATAAGAAACTTACCCCGGGATGTTAGGACTTGACACCTTCCTTTTGAGGACATTTTTTGTAGATATTGTGTGCTCTATCTGCTTCGCCCTCATTCTTCTGATGATAAAAATACCGCAGTCTGAGTACTCAAGCAGACTGTCTTGGACCAAGACGTACATCGCCTTGTGCTTTATCGCGTGCGCCGTGGTCTTCCTATTCGCGATCTACCACCAGAACCTCCCGGATTTCAAGCTTTTCGCCTCGATGATGATGCTCGTGGTGACCGCTGTCTCGGCCGCCACGCTCTCATATTCCCTGATGAACCTCCTGGACGAGAATTCTGTGGATAGGGATAAATTCTTCCTGAATGTAGGTCTTGTCGCCGTGCTCGCGGTGCTGATGGCACGTTCGATAATAGCCGGCAAATCCTTGACTAGAGATATCTTCATATGGGTTTTTATCGCCGTCCACCTTATCCAGTGTGTCGTCCATATTATCCTGTTTAACAGCGTCTTCAAGAAAAGTCTGAAGCAGCTCGAAGCCTTCTACGATGAGGAGGAGGACCATAAAATCAGGTGGATACGCTTCTGTTACGCCATCATGATGGCGACGGAGATGTTCGTTCTCGTGTACATAGCCTTGCCTTCAGGGGCGATGCCTATCTATGTACTCTTCTACGCCCTTTTCATGCTGTATTTCACCAGCAACTTCATATCATTCCTCGGCAGCCATAAGCTCTTGCTTGACGCTTTCGCCCATAAGGCTCTCTCCGGACAGGATATCAAGTTGCCTAAGCGTAAGCCTCGCGACGATAATGAAAGAAGGGAGGAGGCTCTGCGTGAAGACGGACAGGCTCGTGAAAAAGAATTCAAGGCCCTTGAAAAGAACCTTGAGAAATGGGTTGCTACGAAAAAATACAGGGAGTATGACAAGAGCCGCGATGAGATCGCGGACGAACTCCATACTTCGAAGGAACTGCTTCAGTTGTATTTCACAGCGAAGGTAGGCGAGGACTTCAGGACTTGGCGCACAAGGCTTCGCGTGGAGGATGCTAAGAAATTGCTCCTGGCGGATAAAATGGTGTCTACCAATTATATAGCTGAGCTGACAGGCTTTAGCGACAGGTCAAATTTCCACCGTCAGTTCACTAAACTTGTGGGCTGCTCTCCTAAAGAGTGGCGTGAGAGGGCTGAAGGAAAATGTCCTGACCAGGAATAAGATTCATCCTTCCGTCCCATTCGATAGCGTCAATACCTCCGGTTTTATATTCGCCGTTCTCTTCTCCGTCGACATCAATCGCGATGATGGCGTAGAAGTCGGTGTTGTTGCGTGTGGGCATGGTAACGCTGAAATATCCGTCAGGACCGCTTTCCGACTCGACGCTCATCAGCGGGTTGGTCCTTCCCTTATCTTTTCTCGCGAATGAGGCCATTTCTATTTTGATGCCGCTGATGGCGTCCTTGCTCTGAAGGTCAAAGACTGTCCCAGTGACTGTCAATTCTCTCGAGGCGGGAGTATCCAATGCGGTTTTCATGCACGAGGCGGTCGCCAAAAGAGCAACCGCCATCGCTATGATATTAATTAGTTTGCATTTTTTCATACATCATTTAGATGCGATTAAAGCAGAGATGTTGCATCGATGCCGAGAAGTTCCATCCTCTTTTTGATGACGGGCCATTCCTTTTCGAGGAATTCCACTCTCATGCTCTCGAGAACCTTTTCCTTTGCTCCTTCGCTTACGAAGAAGCCGATGCCTCTTTTGTTGAAGATGATCTGCTCGTCGGTGAGCTTCTCGTAACTTCTCGCTACGGTGTTGGGGTTGACTCCTATCGTTGCTCCCCACTCCCTGACTGACAAGATGCGCTCGTTCTCGGGGAATTCACCTCTGAGCACTTTCTCGCATATGTCGTCATATATCTGGAGATATATAGGTTTGTTCTCGTTAAATTCCATAGTTTTAATGCTTTAAGGTTTTTATTCTCAAGAATACTATTCCTGCGAAAGCGAGATTGAAAATAGTGTCTGAGATGCAGTCTATCACTACCAGGTGGTTAAATAGCCAGCTCATGTGCTTGAGAACGTATTCGCCAATGCCGCTAACGTCGCCGACAGTCATCGCCAGGAGTGTTCCGCCTATACCGGTGATAATCTGGAGAGCGAAAGACATACCGATCAGGACCAAGACTGTCTTGATGAACTTGTTGCTCTTGAAAAAGAGAGCGCCGAGAAGGAAATAGAATCCTACTTGCATGAAATCGTCTATGAACATCAGTGGATTGAGAATCCCTGAAATCCATGAGAGGTCAATAGGAGTGCCGTCATCGAACGTCGCGCCTGACATTTGGATTTCTTCGCCAAGCTCAGATATGAAATATGAAATGGCGGAGATAACGTCCATGCCGCATCCATGGTCAATCTTGCAAAGAAGCCAATCTATGCCCAGTGACATAGCAACCACGATCAGAGGGAAGATCACGATGCTGTTGAGGATTATAGAGGATGTCTTCTCAAAACTTGATACCGGGATTGAAAGGAAGAATGTTCCGTCCTGCTTCGAGGTGATTTTTCCGTAGAGTTTGATAGGCGCGCTGACAAATACTGCGACACAGATGGAGACGAATCCGATTATACGGGGAACTACACCCAGACTATGCCATTCTCCGAGGACGGCGCTGCTGATACAACCGACGATCAGGTAAACGATTACCATCGAGAAACTGATGAGCAGTGTGTTAAGGCCGTAAGATCTTACGCCGTTTCTGAGATCGGACATGAAATAGCGTCCGAATCTTTTTATGTCTAATATATCATTATTCATGGTTATGCCTCCTTATTTTCTGAAAATACCTCTGATGAGTTCTTTGTTATTATGAACGGTGTTGAACAGAGCCTCGATGTTCACTTTGCTCTCCACGCCTTCGCTGTTGAGGCGTACCTGGATGGCTCCGCCAGGGATCATCTCTGAGTAGAGAGAGTCTTCCTTGATGGTGTTGGAGTAGTCGAAGTAGAGCTTCTCGCTGATCTCCTGCAGGCTCGCGTTGAGGAGCACTTCCTTGTAGTCCAGTATTATGATAGGGTCGATGATGTTCTCAAGGTCTTTTACCTGGTGGGTTGAGATGACAATAGTCGTATCCTCGCCTATATATTTAAAGAGGACTTTGCGGAACTGGCTCTTTGAAGGGATGTCCAGTCCGTTTGTAGGCTCATCCATGAAGATGTAGCGGCATCCGCTAGCGAGTGCGAAGGCGATGTGGGTCTTCTTGAGCTGACCAAGCGACATCTGGTCCATCTTCTTCTGGGCGTCGTTTTCCAGTTCAGCCATGATGGCGACGAAGTTCTCCATGCTGAAGTTCGGCCAGAAAGCGCCCCAGTCCTTAGCGTAGTCCAATGCGCTTGACTTGAAAGGAGCGACAGTGTCCGCGAGATAGAAAATCTGGCTCAGATCGGATGGCCTTCTTTCGTAAGGAGCGTGGCCGCTTTCAAGGATAATCTGTCCTTCCTGAGGTTTCTTCATTCCGGCCAGAAGGGTCAGAAGGGTAGTCTTGCCGACTCCGTTTTCTCCCAACAGACCATAAATCTTTCCGCTCTCGAGCCTTGTCGAGATACCATTCAGGACGGGGAATGAACCGTAGCTGAATTTGAGGTTTTTAATGTCTATCATTTGCTTTAAGTTTTGTTTTTCTGTTTGACTTTGGTAGTGTATTAGTGCATTAGTACACCGCAAAGGTAGACATAAAATTTAAACCTGCAATAGTTTTTTGTAAAAATTTAATCAATCTCCCTGAATTCGGAAGGGAGCATTCCGCATTGGCGCTTGAAGAATTTTACAAAGTACGACGGGTCATCGTAGCCAAGGTTGAAGGCTATCTGCTTGATCATCAGGTTACTATATCTGACTTGTCTTTTCGCCTCGAGCATGATTCTTTCGTTTATGAAGGCAAGAGGGGAGCGTCCTGAGCAATCGTTCACGCATTTATTTAATGTACGTACAGCGACATTTAAAGCGTCGGCGTATTCCTGGACTGTGTGTTTGCTGGTGAACTCTTTTTCCAGCATGCCTCGGAACATGACAAAAAGTTTATGGGAACTTTTCATGTCTTCTAGCTGCACGGCGCCCTCTTTCTTTCCATAGCGGTGCACTTTAATCAGGAATATCCTCAAAAGGGATCGGAGCATGTCTATATGCCCCACTTCCTTGCCTCGTCCTATCTCGTCTTCCATCTGGGAGAGCAATTCTCTGAGGGTCTTTGACGTCGCGGAGTCTATTATATAATATGGGGTGGTGTCGAATGTGTGGAAAAGGTCATATTTTACGAAGATGTCGCCCTCGTCGTCGCTTTCCCGCAGAAAATCCGTACACAACTTTATCGCCACTCCTTTGTAGTCGCTGCTCCCGTCAAAGTGGTGAACCTGGCCCGGGGTAAGGAAGAAGATGCTTCCCGGGACGACAGGGTATGCCTGGAAATCAACGTAATGCGTGCCTTCGCCACTTTGGAACCATAGGATCTCGTAGAAGGTGTGGACATGGGGCTGGCCGTCGTCGATTTCTCCTTTATATAAAAAGTCGGGCATGTGGTCGATGTGGAATCCATGTCCTCCCGGCGCCTCGCAAACTGCGCGGTATATGTTTCTGATAGAAGCTTCTTCCATTGTTGCTTTGTTTTACGGCGCGAATATATGGCTTTTAATGGTATATTTCGGCAAGACGGGAAAGTTTTTGCTATACTTTGCCGAAATTTACCTTCCGTATTCCGTTCGGGCCCTTGAATCAGGCGAAAAAATGCCCCATCTTCGCGACAGAAACAAAAAACAAGTAATTATAAACGATTAAAATATTG
>JAKSJJ010000091.1 GCA_024398335.1 Bacteroidales bacterium
GCTTGAGCTGCTGCTTGGGCGAGTTGTCGTCACTGAAGAGCTAGGACGAGTAGTCGTAGCGCTTGAGCTTGGACGATATGAGCTGCTGCTTGAAGAGCTTGCGCTGCTAGTTCTTGTAGAGGAAGAAGTAGTAGCGGAGCTGCTTGTTCTTGTAGAGCTTGAACTTGATGAGCCTGTAGTAGCCCTTCTTGTTGTCTGAGCCTGAGCGGCCATCATGGCGGCCATCATCAGAACTGCGGTAAGAGTTGTAGCTAACTTTTTCATGGCTGTATGTTTAAAATTTGTTATTACTCGTATAGGTAGTATTTCTTGGAGATCTCCTTGAATTCAGGGACGTCTTTCATCCACAGTTTCTCGAGCTCCGAGATATTATAGCTACCTTGAAATACCTTTCTAACACAATCCGTGCCACATACCTTGTCAAAGAGTCCTAGCTTTGTGCATGACTCAAAGGCTTTATGCTCAGGATATAGCTCCGCTATAGCGCTCATGACATAGAACTGAGTCATCGTGACATTGGCCTTAGCGTAGTCCGTAAAGCAATATTGCACGCCTTTGAGAAGCTTTCCTGCCATGGCTCCGGACATAGGTTTATAGTATATCACACGGAACGATGTGCCAGGGATATCATAGCTGTCAAGTTTGGCCTTCAGAGCATCCGGATCTATCCATTCGGCGGCGAACACCTCAAACGGGATCGTGTATCCGACGCCTATCTGAAGGAAGCCGTAAATCTCGCCGCAAAGTCCGGCGGCGGCGTAGCTCATAGCCGACTGTATGCTTGGGATATTAGGAGAAGGCAGCACCCATGGAAGCTTCGTGTCCGCATAAACCATGTCTCTTCTCCATCCGCTCATCGGGATCACCTCCAACTCACATTTCAGATGAGGCTGATCACCTTTCTGGTCCCAGTTAAGGCCCTCCTCATTGACAAGCGACGCAAGTTCTCCGACCGTCAATCCATACACATACGGTATCTTGAACTGGCTCACGAAAGAGAAGTAGCCAGGCTCCACGTAGCAGCCTTCCACCTTATTACCACTCAACGGATTAGGTCTATCAAGAACAATTACTTTGACCCCTGTTTCAGCACAAGTGCGCATGACTAGGCCAAGGGTGCTGATAAAAGTGTACGACCTCGCTCCGACATCCTGGATATCATATACCATGACGTCGATCCCCGAAAGCATCTCAGGCGTAGGTTTACGGTGCGCGCCGTATAGAGAATATACAGGCAAACCAGTGGCGGCGTCAGTATAATCCTCAACGTGTCCTCCGGCATATACATCTCCCCTAACGCCATGCTCCGGCCCATACAAGGCGACAAGGTTCACCTCGGGAGCGTTAAAGAGAATATCGATTGTGGAATTGAAATGTCTGTCGATTCCGCTAGGGTTAGTGACCAGTCCGACGCGTTTTCCTTTCAGACATTCGAAGCCAGAATCACGCAGGACCTCGATGCCTGGCTTGACAATAACGTTCTGGGCATTCTCGGAAGACGCCGCCTGTTTCTTCGAAGCGCAACATGCCAGACACAAAGAGGCCAATGCCGCGATCATCAATAATCTTTTCATCATTTCTTTCCGAATTGAGGGTCAACTTTTATTATCAGGGAGACTATAAGCGTGACAGCGCAGCACGCCATCACCATCCAGAAAAATCCCGTATATCCTATCGCCATCTGTATTTTTCCCGCCACCAGGCCAGGAAGAAGCATGGAGAATGTCATCAGCACAGTGCAGAAGGCGTAATGAGATGTCTGGTACTGCCCCCTGCACAAATATAGCATATAAAGCGTGTATGCGGTGAAGCCGAAGCCGTACCCGAACTGGTCTATGGCTATACACACGTACACCGGAAGTACGCCAAGAGGCTGGGCGACGCTTAGGTACAGATAGACCGAGCACGGCAGCGCGAGACTCAAGGCCATAGGGATAAGGCATTTTTTCAGTCCCCATCGTCCGCCGGCAAGACCGCCCAGTATGCCTCCAAGAAGCAGGGCGATGACGCCTATCGTACCGTTGGCGAGACCGACCTGCACATCATCCATCCCCAGACCTCCGACGTCCCTGGCATCCTTGAGGAAAGGGATAAGTATCTTTATGGAGAAAGCCTCCGGGAGACGATACAGAAGCAGGAACACGACAGCCACGGCGAACTCTTTTTTCTTGACAAAAGAAAGGAACAAAGAGCCAAGGGAGGAGAATATCTTTTTCAAGTCACTGTCCGCCGAGGACTGGTCAGAGGCCGGTTTTGGCATGAAGAATATATCCCACAGGGCGACCATGGCCATGACAGCGGAACATCCCACCAGGGTCCACGACCAGGAGGCGACAGCGTCAGCGCCCCTTTTCTGCATGGCTCCGGCTATAATGGCGAGAAGGCCTTGTCCACAGAGCAGCGCGAGTCGGAAGAAGGTGTTGCGGACGCCGACAAAGAGCGACTGGCGGTGCTCGTCAAGTCCCAACATATAGAATCCGTCAGCGGCGATGTCATGAATGGCGGATGCGAAGGCGGTTACCGTGAATAGAATCATTATCATGGACAGCGGGCAGCGAGGCAGCATCACGCCGAGCACGCATGTGAAAAGCGCCATCAGGACCTGCATCACCGTCGTCCATACCCTTTTCCTGCTTACCGTATCTACAACCGGGCTGAGGATAATCTTGAATATCCATGGGAAAGAAAGTAAAGAAGTATAGAGGGTAAGTTTATCGTTAGGCATGCCCATGTTCTTGAACACAATCAGGGAGACTGTGTTCACGATAGCATTCGGCAGACCTTCAAATATATATGTAGTCGGCACCCATGCCCAAGGATTCGATGATAACTTTCTCATTATTTCTCAACTGTCAACTGCGATCCCGGATAGTAATGCTCAAGTATCTGCTTATAACCATAGCCACGCTCCGCCATGACCGCGGCGCCTATCTGGCAAAGGCCTACTCCATGGCCCCAACCCTTGCCGTCGATCAGCACCCTGCCGTCCTTGACACTTGCGCCAAACGCTGAGCTTTTAAGATGCGTCTTTGATAATATACGTCTGATTTCCAGCTCCTTGCCTACGATAAATTTGCCTTCCGTACCCTCTATCAGCAGGCGGCATATCCTCCCTGAAGCCCCGCGCTTAAGAGGGGTCATAGACACTATCCGTCCTATGTCCCTCCCCGATTTCTCCTTCAAAAGGCTGGACAGTTCTTCTACGTCACAGTCTAAATGCCAGCGGTAAAAATCCGGGCTCTCACGGTCGTAGCTGTTCAGAACCTGACTCAGAGTCTCCCTTGAAGGATTGGCGCAGAACGGCTCCTGGCTCTCATCATGTCCCGGGGTGTCAGGCAGTGCTTGAAGATATGGATAATCCTTGTCCTCCCAACAAGTAGAGAATAGCTCCATGCGCCCGCCGCAACATTTCGAGAAACGAGCGTCACAGATTTCTGAGTCATATCGCAAAATCTGCCCCCAGGTAGCGTCTATAGCCTTTCTCACCGTCACGCCAGTCGCCCTTGTGAGTCCCTGATAACGTTGGCAATGATCATCCGCGCAGACATCGAAATTCTTATGGTCCTGATGGTCATACCACTTCACTACCTCCGAGGACTCAGGAAGCTGCTCCGAAGGCTCCCTGCATGAAAGCCATGTGACAAGTTCAGCGTTGCTGTGGACTTCCGACGGGACCAGCGCACGGACGGCGGCCTGGCGTCTTCCCTCAATGCGGGCCATGACCCACGAACGGGATATGACGGCATGAGCCTTGAGAAACTCCTCCGACGAGGTGGATTTCATCTCCGACGAAATGACGCTCAGAAGATAATCCTCCACTCCGACAATGTTCACCGCAGTCAGACGATGATTCTCCACTATTATTTTCAGGGAGCCCGCGAACTTCTGAGTCTCCTTACGCTCCCAGTGAAAACCTACGCCAATGACTACGTCATGAAGGATGAATGTAGGCTCCGCGAGCATCTTAGAAGGGGTCTGGGCCTCGAAATAAAGTTCGTCGTAGAGGGTTCCGTTATAGTCTATTTTTCCTTCCCTGTAAGAAGCGGTCTGCACCCCCGCGCCATCGGAAATCATCTCGAAGGATATCTTGTCCGCGCTTACGATGCCCACTTCCAGAGTCGCCTGCTTACGGGTCATCTTCCAGACAATCTCGTCCTGCTGCTCCTGGGTCAGGCTGACCTCCAGAAGCATTTGAGAGAGAAGCTCCGACGAAAGTTTATCCCAGTCCTCAGCCATAGGGACAGGCAGAATTCCCGCCATATCCGCGCAGCCGGGACTCATAGTCAGGTGGTCGGGGCCGTCGGTGAAATAATGATGGGAGCGGTGGGTACGGCGGAAAACCACGATACTGCGATATTCGCCCCCTCTATAATATGTAAAGAGGTTGAAGCGAGGCTCTGAGTCACCCTCGACCATAGGAGCGCAGTCCAGAAGCCTGTAAAAAAGCTTCGCCGAGGACTTCACCGTCCTTGAACGGATCACGAACACTCCGGGAAGATAGTCTTTATAATGATAAAGGTGGGCGTCTTGGATGGACATCAGATATTTCAAGGAGTCTGTCCATGTGCCTTTTCCTTCCCTACCGTTGTCAAAGATATAATTTCCGGCCGCGTCACGTGGAATCTGGTCTATCAAGGCGTCAACCGCCACCTCAAGGGGCATGGCGTTATTGTCGCAAGCCTGGAAATGGTGGTGATCCGGGGCCGAGGCTCCGCAGTGAGGGCCATTATAGAAAAAGCTGAACCCGGGGCAGGCCTTTGAAAGATCGAGAATATCTACATATCTGTCCGTGATAGACTGCTCAAGATGACCGTTCAAGGCGATCACAAGATGGTTGGCGAAGATTGGGTAAGGATTTACGAGAATATCGTATTTCTTGCCCTTGCGGCCTTCATATTTAAGGCAGAACTGCTCGGGCGGCCTGTTCTCCGGACAAAGGAAACACTTCCTCTTGCCCAGGGAAGCCTTGTCTGTCTTTGCCGCCGAAGAGATTATCCTGGCGGGGTTGAATTGAGCGCGGACCTGAAGCTTCCCGACAGTGAAGGACCCGACCTTCACTCCTTTCAGAGCCCTGAAGTTCTCGCATGCCAAAGGCCAGCGGGAAAGCTGGTCATGAATGAATTTATCTAACTCCTCTCTTTTCATAAACGGTCTTACGCCTTGTTCAAAGCTATCCTGGCCTCAATCTCCCAAGTGCGGAGACTGTCTTTATAGAAATTATTCTTGTTGACTTTCTCCACGCTCAGAGCGGCGTCCGAGTTTCCGTCCCAACGTCTGCAGCAATAAAGCACGTCCCAGATGCGTCCGATACGGTATTCCCGGCATACACGAAGACCCATAGCATAGTCTTCTCCATAGCTGGTATTAGGCAAAGGATATTCCCTGACCATAGACGTCAAAAAAGCGCGTGGGGCTCCCAATCCATTGACCCTTAATGCGTTGTTACGTCCGTTAGAGTCAGTCCACTCTTTATGGTCTATTATTCCCGGAGGGATAGGATTCAGATTGAAATCCGTCATCTGATACGTACCAATAACCATCGCGCACTGCTGCTCTCTGAAGGCGGCGACTATCTTTTCCAAGGTGTCCTCCCCGTTATACATATCATCGCTGTCAAGCTGCGCCGCGTACATTCCGCAGAAAGGACTGAACACAGCCTCGTTCCAGCAGCCGCCTATGCCAAGATCCGTCCTTGAAGGAATGAGATGAATAAGCCTGTTATCCTCGGCCGCTATCTTCTCAAGGATCTCCGACGTCCCGTCAGTGGAATGATTGTCAACCACGATCACGTTGAAGCCAAACGTGGTCTTCTGGGCCAAAGCGCTATGGACAGCGTCAGCGACGGTTGAGGCCCTGTTCAGCACAGGAATCACTACGCTCGCCGTAACAGGGAAATCTCCATGAGGGAAACACGGTTTCTTGAAAGGTTTATCAAGCAGAGCGCCTATGCGGCCTAGATGCTCCGTACAGACCTTCTCCATCTCCACCTGCACCGCGCGATTACGGGGATCCACATAATCAAACTGCTTCTCGCCGGACTTTCTGGTATCCTTTTCCCTAGCCGAATACAGGCTCTCACAAACCCTGACTATCTTTTCAAAGCGAAGCCTCATGTCATAGAAAGCGGCGAATTCCAACGGGGTCGAAAGCTCGGAAAGAGCCTTTCGCATAGAATCAAGCCTTATCAAGACAGCCTGGCCGAAGTCGAAATCGTCCCTTATCGAGCCCTTCTGGCAGTCAATCAGAGGATGTCCGGCATAGTCAGAATATACCATGTCCGCCATAGTGTCATCAGCGACTTCCATCATTCGCGACAAAGCGGTAGGACCGAACTCGACATCAACTCCGTCAAGAGCAAGAATAATGTATTTGGATGAAGCCTTGGCCGCGATTTCTTCCAATTGGGCGGAAGATGCGACTCTTAGACTCGGGAGATAGAAGAAATCAATCATTTTAATCCTTTAATATCCTACAAAGATATAAAAAAATGAGTTAATTTCGCAGTCTCGAAACGGGACAGCAAAGATGAGAATATCGGAGTTTTGCAAATATAACGGGATAGCAGGTGACGACAACTTCGCCATGATGGAGAACTGCTCCATTCCAAGAGAAGACCTCAGATACGAGTTCACTCTTGTCATGTTCACCCGCTCGGGAAACGCCGACTTTGTCGTGGACGGAAAAGAATATCATGTGGGACGACGCTACATCTCCTTCATCCGTCCCGACACCCACGTCCAGCTTCTGGAGCAGAGTTCAAACTTCAGAGTGAATGTACTGTGCATAGGCGGAGACCTCGGCATGTGGCTGAGCGTGAACAACGTGTTCCTGACGCTCTTTGTCATGGAAGACGAGCCTTTCCTGAAGGCCTCGACAGAGTACGCCGAAGCCATTCATATTTTCTTCGAATCACTTGTCAGGGTGATGAAGTTTGAAGGTAACCCTTACAGGGAAGATTGCCTGAAAAGCATCCTTAGAGCCTTTTTCTACAGTTCCGGATACTTCCTCTTCAAGACCCTCAGGGTCAAGGGGGACGACCTGTACGATCTTTCTTCTAAATTCCCTGCCTACCAGGACAGCGCGGTCTCCCGCTTCATTTCCCTTCTGGAGACTTATTCGGGTTCGCAACGCACCCTCGCCTTTTATGCGGACAAGATGAATTATAACCCGAAATACCTGTCCGCCCTGATAAAGAAAGAGACCGGCCATACCGGGCAGAGTCTTATAGACAGATATGCCGTGCTTAAGGCCATGGCCAAGCTCTCTTACAGCGACAAGAGCATAAAGGAGATCAGCAACGAGCTGGACTTCCCTTCCCAGTCAGACTTCGGAAAATTCTTCAAACGAGTCACCGGAGAGTC
>JAKSJJ010000092.1 GCA_024398335.1 Bacteroidales bacterium
TACTTTCAAATCCTTTTTAGTGGAGTTGACTATGGTCAGCTCTATGGCTCCGTCAGCGCTTGTGAGGCTCAGGGGGTTGACAGTCAGCAATTTGACCTCGGTCACAGTGACTTTTTTCACCTGGGCGTCAGTAAGGACTGACGCGGAGAGCGAAAGGACAAGGCCGCATATGAGGGATATGATCTTTTTCATGACTTGTATGATTTATTCAACGCCGGCGGCGAAATTATAGTCTTCGCAGACAACTCTGACAGCGTCAAGAACGAGGGCTTTAGGATCCATTTCCAGAAGACCGTCTCGTACCTGGACATACTGCAGCGGCATATACTGATGGAGAAGTCCCATAGGGATTTGTGCACAGCGCAGGTTCTCGAAAAGACGTTCCTGGGCCTTTTTAAGGCGGGAATCCGTCATGTAATAGCGGCTGCGGTCCGAATAGCTGTAAGCTCTTTTAAGGGCTATCTGCTGCTCGGTGCCTTTGTAATATTTCTGCCAGTTCTTAGGGTCCTCGAGCATCACGGACTCCAACACCTCTATATAATTAGAACGCTCGTTTTTGTCAGAGATGAGTTCGTCTTCAATATGAGAAAGCGCGAAAAGTGCCTCACGGGCCGCGAAGGTCAACGCTGGGCCTACCTTAAGTATTCCGACTCCGTCCTCGACCATGCGGCGAAGCGCCTGTGGACTTTGATAATCGGTCGAATGGCCCTCGAATACTACCTGCGGGTATTTCTTCAGACGCTCGCAAAGCTCTACGGCTTCCTCCCGACGATACATGTGGACCTCGTCGTCGCCAAACTCTACGCCAGGCTGTACGACCACGGCGATGACATATTTCAATTCGTCGGCTATGCCTTCTTCTGCCCAAACCTTCTGATATGCCTGAAGAGTCTTCTCAAATGCGTCAGGTGAAGTAACGCTCATTTCCTCCTTGACCTGCGCTCCGCCAGGGATAGGAACCTCGCTGCCTATGATGAACACTGGATGGACAGCGTGTGGCTCTTTTGCCTGAAGGCGGGCGAAAGCGTCGCGGGCAGTCTTCATAAGAAGGGCGCCTCGGCGAGCGACAGTCTCGTCAGAAAGGGGAGCGTTACGGTCGTCGTCAGCAAGGCGCATGGAAGTGTCAAGGTGGATCTTCGTGTAGCCGGCCTCGACATAAAGACGGACCATCTCAGCGGCGGCCGGCATAGCCTGAGCCTCAGGCATCGTCTGGAAAGGCTGAGGACCGAGGTGGTCTCCCGCAAGGATAATATCAGAGCGATTGAATCCTATTTTGTCAGCGATTGAATACACGAAATCACGATAATCTGCTGGGAGCATTCCTGTGTAGCCGCCGAACTGGTTTACCTGATTGGAGGTAGCCTCGATAAGGACATGGTCCTTGAATCTGGAAGCCTGTTTCAGAACGGCTTCTATTACTATCGGGCTAGCTGTACAATAGGATGGCATTCCCTTGACTACACCTTCGCTACGAAGGCTCACGAGATTAAATAGCTGATTCTCCATGATTATTTAACCATTATGATATTAGGGACTTTTCTTTCTCCGGCGTGATCCCATTTGCTGTTATCGCAAGGATGATTGAGTACGCCCGTGCTTGTTGTCCAAAGGGTGCTTGATCCGCCACCGTCGAAATTCATCGCGTCTGTAAGGCCGAGGAAACTGCATATGTCGGTCTCTTCCTTTACGGTAGCGCCTTCGCCCTTGCCGCTGAATCTGCCGTCGATGACAATCATGTAGGCGTAGCCTTTCTTGTCATAACCGAAGATTGAACGAGGGTGGGACACTGTGTAGAAGTCAGTGGTCTTTGTGTGCTGGATCTTCTTGCCGCCGCTCATAAGAAGCGGGCCGGATGCGATGACGTCCGCGTAATCCTTGGCGTACTGGTTGTATTTTCCTGTGTCAATGGATTTGATTTCCAGACTCTTGCGTCCGGCGAATATGCCAAGAATGGCGTTGCTGCGGTTATTGTACTCCGTGTCTGTAGAGTTGGCGATGACGCCTCCGTCTTTAGCGAGGAAAGTGTTGCTGTATAAGGTCGTAGTGTTGAAATAACTTCCGTTCATGGCAAAAGCCGCTCCCTGACCTGAGGCCAAGGTGGAAGTGGTGCCGGCCTTTGATCCGCCTGACTCGAATACTGTGGTCGTGTATGAGGCGATAGGGTAGCGTACGATGCTGATGCTGGCGACTTTATCGAAAAGAGTGAAAGTAGCGTATCCTTCCTCGGCGCCCTTTGTCCCTACTGCTTTCCAGTTCCATGGGGCGTGGACTACAGCGAGGGAGTCGGAGTTCGCGCCCTTCACGGTAAGCTTGAATGTCGCGACCTTCTGCTTATCTGCGCAGTCGGCGTAAATAGTTGTGCTTCCCGCTTTGAGAGAGGTGACAAGACCAGTCGCGGAAACGCTAGCTACGTCCGGGGCGAGGCAGCGGAAGGTGACGCCGAACTCGTTTTTCTCAAGGTCGTAGTCCGTCCATTCAATCTGGGTGCCTACAGAGGCCATTTTGCCTGTCTGGAGACGGAGCTGATACTCGGCCTGCTCAAACATTCTGTAACTGCTGATGACAAAGCGGAAAGTGCCGGGAGTATTTTGCGTTTTGTCTTGTGGTTTCTCAGTACATGACGATAGTGCCATGCATGCGAAAGCGAGGAGCGATATTAGAAATCTTTTCATGACTAATTGATATTTTTTTCAATCAAAGCGGCGAGGTCTTCTCCTACCTTGTAATAGACAGCGTTGATTCCAAGCGAGCCGGCAGCCTCCACGTTACTCATAGAATCGTCTATGAAAAGAATCTGGGAAGGATCGATGCCTAGCTTTTCGACAACCATCTGATAGATACGGATGTCGGGTTTGAGCATACCCATGCGGCTGGAAATGAAGCAATCCTTGAAGATGTCGAGAGGAATTTCTTTCTCCACGAAAATCTTCATCATCCTAGCCCAGGATATCTCGTTATTATTTGAGAGTATGTATAGGTCATACTGTCCTCCGAGTTTCTTGAGCAGCTCGACCTTATCCTGGGGCATGCCTGTCAAAAGAGCGGACATACATGCGTCAACCATCTCCGGAGTACTTCCTGGACGAGATTCGGCGAGAACCTTTGAGCGGAACTCCATTGTCGTGATCTTGCCTTCCTCCATGTCGCCATAGATGCCTTTCTGGTGGCAAGGATCAAGGATGACGTCAATTTTCTCGAAACCGAGAATCTGCCTGAATGCTTTTTTACATGCGTCGAGATTGAGGTCGATGAGCACTCCTCCCGCATCAAAAACTATAGCTTTTGTCATTGTTTACTCTACATAAAGAAGGAGGCCTTTGAGATATTCTCCTTCGGGATGATAAATGTTAATAGCGTGGTCCGCAGGCTGGTTGAGTCTGTCAAGGATACGGACTTTACGGCCAGTCTGGGCTGCGGCGGAGAATACAGTCAGAGCGAATGTCTCCTTATCTACGACCTGAGAGCAGCTATAGGTGAATACAAGTCCGCCGGGAGCGACCCTTGAGATAGCCGCGGCGTTGAGTCTCTGATATGCTCGAAGGGCGTTACGGAGGGCTCCTCTGTGCTTCGCGAATGCTGGCGGGTCAACTATGATAAGGTCATATTTGTCTTTGGGCTGAGCCTTGAGGTAATCGATAGCGTCAGCGCAGACAGATGTGTGTTTGACAGGGGAGACTCCATCCACTGAAGGAAAGTTGAGCTCGACGTTTCTGTCAACAAGGTCCATGGCTTTTTGCGAGCAATCCACGGACTCGACAGACTCAGCGCCTCCCGCGAGGGCGTAGATCGAGAATCCTCCCGTGTAGCAGAACAGGTTGAGTACCCTGTGCCCCTTGGCGCAACGGCCTACAAGGGCACGGTTCTCTCTTTGGTCAAGGAAGAAACCTGTCTTTTGTCCGCTTGTCCAGTTGACTATGAATTTGTGGCCGTTCTCGATGACAACCTGCTCGTCGTCATTAAAGTCCGGCGCTTTCCAGAGATATCCGTCGATTAGTTCCAGGCCAGCCTTGAAAGGAGCGGTACCTGAACTCTTGTCATACACGGCCTTGAGTGACGCGCCATAGACGTCGCGCAGAGCCTGGCAGATCTGGGCCTTGGCGCGGAACATTCCCACGCTATGAGCCTGCATGACGCACACTCCGTCATAATAGTCTATGATGAGCCCTGGCAGATTATCGCCTTCGCCGTGTACCAGACGATAGCAGTTGCTCTGAGGATAGAGACCTACAGACTCCCTGACTTTGAGGGCGCTTGCTATGCTCATACGGAAGAAGTCCGGATGGGTGGCGTCCTCATTGAATGAAAGTACGCGGACAGCGATAGAGCCTATCTGATAGTGTCCGCATGCGAGGAATGCCCCCTCGCTGGAATGGACAGCGACCAAGTCGCCTTCGGCGGGATTGCCTTGGATTTCGGCCACGGCTCCTGAGAATACCCAGGGGTGGAAGCGCAGGAGCGAGTCCTCGCGCCCTTTTCGTAAGATTACTTTGATCATCGTATTTTATTCTTTTACTGGTTCTGGAAGAGGGTTTTTCTCGGAAGCGAGAAGGGTAGTGTACATCTCGCGGCAGACCCATGCGTCAGTGGCCGCATATAGGGCCTGGGCGTCGGAGAGTTCCTCTGCTTCCCAATTGGAAAGCTGCTGAGTCGTTGATATGCGGATTCCGAGAATTATACCTGCCATTTTCTTGACACTCTTGTCCTGTATTCCCCATTGGCTGACAATTTGCTGAAGGTCCACGAAACCGGCGTCCTTGAAGTCTGTCAGTTTCTGGAGCCCTCTGATGTCGTCCCTTACGGCCGCTCCGACCTTGATTATCTGCGGATTGGCGAGAAGACGGCATAGTCTTTTTCTCATTCCCAGCTTGTTCAGCCTGAAAAGGAAAGCCTTCTCCTTGCCCGAAAGCTG
Organism: Bacteroidales bacterium; assembly: GCA_024398335.1. Lineage (GTDB taxonomy): Bacteria > Bacteroidota > Bacteroidia > Bacteroidales > UBA932 > Cryptobacteroides. The sequence continues at coordinate 4,910 of JAKSJJ010000092.1, forward strand.
GAGAAGGGAGACATTATAATGAGGCGCCGCATGAGAAAAACATGGACGTGTCTCTGTGTCGAAACCTATCAGTTTCTGTCTGGATAGATATCGCATCGCCCTGTCGAAGGCGGGCCCCAGCTGGTCTATCACATGGATAGTCCCCGGAAACGCCGCCATCTCAAGGCTTGTAAGTTCTTCTTTTGTAATACTCTCTTTGTACATCAAGCAGTTTTTATAATAATCATCCTATCGTCCACCTCCGCCGTGGCCGCCGCCGCTGAATCCTCCACCACCGCTGTGGGAAGAATGTCCGCCGCCACCGCTGTACGAAGTATATCCGCCAGAGGAGGAGTATGAAGAGCTGATAGCGGTGCTGGAAAGTGATCTGGCGATACTGTTACTTGTCCTGATAACCTGCCATGTCGCGTCGATGTTGTCGCCGTAGATGTCCCTGAACGCTCCAGGGTCTATCTCCTTAAGTTGCTCGGCCACCTTGTCGGCGATTCCGAAAAGAGCTGCATATGTAAGATAGTCCTTCCAAAGTCCGACTTCCGGCACTTCACGTTCTTTAACAAGGGTGAACTCTTCGAGATATTTCTTCAGACCGAGCAGATTTCTCGCATTTTTCTGGCCGGCAGGGGTGTAAACTCCCGCATATCTGTATCTGTTCGAAGTCAGGTACCTGACTCCGTCTTTACTAAGGTCGCCGACCCATTTGCCGAGTCTGGTGGCGTTTTTCTTAGACCATACAGAGAACTCATGCTCCTGCAGAATCTGGTCCGCGCCGCTCGCGTCATGAAGGAAGGAGAACAGTTCCGTGAAAACTCCACCGAGATCGATTCCCGCCTCTCTGTCTGTGAGGACAAGCTCAACCTTGCCATGAGAGCTGCGCCTTGTGGTGATAGCCCCTCTTTTTATCATGTCAAGGATAATAGCCGCCGTGATATTTGAGGTCGTGCCGCCTTCGCCGATAGAGCTTAGCGTCACCGCTGCCGCTGTGATACTTCCGTCAAAAGGAACGTCTCTATACCACTGAATGTCCTTTTTACCTTGAGGGCCTAGGGTGTCATGGATTCTCTTCCTTTTCTTCAAGAAGGAGATTAGAAAGGCCAGGATTCCGATGCCTCCTATCAAGGCGCCCGTCTGTCCCGGGGTCAAATCATTATCGCTTCCGTAGCCTTCGTCAAAATCCGAACCCTCACGTGCTCTGTCAAGAACGTCCTGGAAGTTCTCCTCTCTGACGCAGACAGGGTGGATGTGATCCTTCTCGAACTGGACAAGGGCGATGATCGAATCATCGTAGCCCATCTGTCTGTCAGTTTCCATCACGACAGCCCCGCCATTGGAGAATCCGACATTTCCGTAGAATCCGAAGCCCCATATCTTACAGAAAGTGGTGTCGATCTTTTCTCCGCTTTCGAGGGAGATTATCAATTTGGCATGCTCCGGGGCCGGGTCCATGTTGTCAGCCAGGAACTGGAGGTGGAGATAGTCAGCGTCGATGGCGCTCTTGCATGCGTTTGTCATGGTGTAGGAAATCGTGAAGAGGTGGTCTCCGTAACTTCCAATACCCCAGCAAAGCTCATATCCATTGTACTTTGTGACAAGTCCGCATTTACCGGTTTTCTGGGCGAAAGAAGCGTCAACGTCCCACTCGCCGATATTGGTGAAAGCGCCATAGACATTGTCTTTGACGGCGAAGTCAACGATGTCGATTTCTCTGAGGTTAGTTCTAGGCAGGTACCATTCGGTTATGCTGCTCTTGGCGGTTATGTCCCAATCCTCAGTTATCGCGATGTCTCCATTGTCTTTGATGAGCGCATGGATCTTGACGTCGCGGATTTCGGTGTTGGCGGCATAACAAGGCAGGGCCGCGACAAGCAGCCCCGCCATAAGAGTTATGATAGCTCTCATTGACATTATATCTTCATCGAAGGCATTTCGGTCTTCTGCTGAGCGACCTCGAGGTAAGTCTTGATGGCGAATCCGAACATGCTTGCTACAAGGCTGGAAGGGAACATGCGGACAACTCCGTTGTAGAGTGTCACAGTGTCGTTGTAAACCATGCGGGACAGTCTGACCTGATCCTCATAGACATTGACGCTCTTCATGATCTCACGGTAGTTCTCGTTGGCCTTGAGGTCAGGATATTGCTCAGCGACGACGTTAATCTGCGCAAGAGCGTTCTGGATGGCTTTCTCCTGGGTCTCAACCTCCTCAGCGGAGCTTGTGGCGGTGATGCCCTTACGTACGGCGATCACGTCGCGGAGTGGTTTATACTCGTGCTCGTTATATGACTTCACAAGGTCCACCAGGGCGGTAAGGGCG
>JAKSJJ010000093.1 GCA_024398335.1 Bacteroidales bacterium
ACCACGAACTTCTTCCAGTGTCTGGGAATGGTCGGAAAGTCTATATTCCTGTCTCTGATTAGGCAGTTGATGTTGCTTGTACCTCTGCTTTACTTCATGCCTTTGCTTCTTGGAGCGGACGGAGTCTGGTGGAGTTTCTCGACATCTGACATACTCTCATGCGCCATCGCCCTTGTCATGAGAGCGTCTCTTTTAAAGAAAATGAACACCCTCAAGGACGGAGATGATGCGTCCGCCGTTTTGGGAAGCAGATTGTAATACATGAAAAAAACTGTCCTCATAATATTGGCTTCCGTCCTGATTCAAAGTATTTGCGTCAGGGCTTTCGACGCATATGCGAAAGCCTGGGGAGAGGAATACTATCCGAAGGTCGATGTTGACCTCAACAAGACAATCACCAACGACGATTCCGACTATCCACAGCTTTACAAGGTCGATAAGCTGATCCAGGCATACATGAATGAGTGGAGTCTTAAAGGGGTCAGCCTTTCTATAATGAAGAACGACTCCCTGGTCTATGCGAAGGGCTATGGCTGGGCGGATGTGGAGAGAAAAGAAAAGATGCAGCCTTACCACCTGCTGAGAATGGCGTCTGTATCGAAACTGATCACAGCGGCGGGAGTGATGAATCTCGTGGACAGGGGCATGTTATCGCTGGACGACAAGGTTTTCGGGCCGGACGGAATACTCAAGGGAGGGGTGTATGACAAGGTGGCAAAGGACACTTCTTACACGAAAATCACAGTGGAGCATCTTCTTCGTCACCAGGGCGGATTCCACCTGGAGCCTGTCTTTAACCTATATAAGGTAAGGACGGCGCTGAAAATCAGCGGACCGGTAAGCCAGGAGGACGTGATACGCTACGCTTTCACAAGAGGGCTTGATTTCCAGCCCGGCACAAGTCAGCACTACTCCAACCTTGGATATCTGCTGCTTAGCAAAGTCGTGGAGGCGGTGAGCCAGATGGACTACGAGGAGTGTCTCCAGGAAAATGTGTTCAAGCCCATAGGATGTCACGAGATGAGACTGGGAGGCAAAGATCTCGAGGACCGTTTCAAGCATGAGGTTAAATACTACTCCCACAGCGAGCAATCCGCCTACGGAGGAAATGACCTGCAACTTTGCGCCGGAGCCGGCGGCTGGTGCGGTTCGACAATGGAACTCGCGAAATTCATCGCTTCCATCGACGGAAAACCAGAGAGCAGGGATATTGTCAGCGTGCTCAGCGTCCAGGAAATGACCTACTTTTCCCCTGAAAGACCGCAGATGTACGGTCTTGGATGGAATGACACTAACCCAGCTCACGGGTGGGTGCGCTCCGGAACTTTGACAGGCACGACTGCCTATATAAAATACTTCCCCGACGGGGAATGCTGGATCTTCATCGCCAACACCAGCACTTGGAAAGGCCCTAGCCTATCAAAAGAGACCGCCAAACTCTTCGATCGATGCCGAAAGGAGTCCAGCGGTCTGTTACCTAAACGTAATTTATTCTATTACAACTGATTATTCTTCCTCGTTAAGAACGATGTGCATGGTGTCACGGGCGATAACGAGCTCCTCGTTGGTAGCCACGACGGCCATCTTGACCTTAGACTCAGGAAGAGTGAGCATCATCTCATCAGCCTTGTGCTCGTTAGCCTCACAGTCGAACTTGACTCCAAGGTATGCGAGGTTCTCAGCGATACGGCGACGCAGGCGCGCGTTATTCTCTCCGATTCCGCCGGTAAATACGATAAGGTCAACGCCGTTCATCTCAGCTGTATAAGCGCCGATGTACTTGATAATCTCGTGAGTGAGCTTCTTGAGGGCGAGCTTGGCTCTTACGTTGCCCTCGTTAGCGGCAGCGCTCATATCACGCATATCTGACGAGACGCCGCTGATACCCAGAAGACCGCTCTTCTTGTTCATCATAGTGTCCATCTCCTGAGGAGTCTTGCCCTCTTTCATCTGGATCCAGGTGACAACAGCAGGGTCGATAGAACCGCAGCGGGTACCCATTGTAAGACCGTCAAGCGGAGTAAGACCCATTGTGGTGTCTATACATTTACCGTTCTCCACAGCGCTGATTGAGCTGCCGTTTCCGAGGTGGCAGGTGATGATGCGGGAATTAGAGAGATCCAGGCCAGCGAAAGCCGCCGCACGTGCGGAGACATATCTGTGGCTTGTGCCATGGAATCCGTATTTGCGGATACCGTATTTCTCATAATACTCGTAAGGAAGCGCGTAGATGTATGCGTAAGCAGGCATGGTCTGGTGGAAAGCGGTGTCGAAGACTGCTACCTGAGGAACCTCAGGAAGAACCTCCTTCACGGCGCGGATACCCTTGAGGTTAGCCGGATTATGAAGAGGACCGAGGTCGCTGCACTTATCGATGATAGCCTCTACCTGCTCGTCAACGAGCTTACTGCTGAAGATGGTAGGACCGCCATGGAGTACGCGGTGACCTACAGCCTCGACATCCTCCAAAGTTGAAAGACATCCGTAGGTAGGATCGAGCAGAGCGTCGAGGACAGCCTTCACGGCGACAGTGTGGTCGGCGATAGGCATCTCCTTCATATACTGGTCCTTGCCGTCAGCCTTATGTTTGACGCAACCCATGTCCATGCCGATTCTCTCGACAAGACCCTTCGCGAGAAGGTCATAGACATCGTTGTTTTTCATGTCGAGCAGCTGGTACTTCAGTGACGAGCTGCCGCAATTGAGAACTAAAATGATCATATTCTATAAAGTGTTGATATATTTTCACAAAAGCGACGCGAATTTACTAAAATTTTAACATATCTTAGCGACGAAATAAAATACGTCGTGAGTAGAGATTGGTTGAAGTTGGATTATGGCGCCCTAGGTGTCGCATTGGCGGGGTTTCTTGTCGCCGCGATAGGAAGTATCGTCTTAGAGTTTATCTCCCCCGCCGCCCGAAGTTGTAAAGAAAAAATGTGCACGAGCATCGACTCCATCCCCTTCGAGGACGAGTTGACGCCCGGCCTGTATAAGGCCATGCTCTGCGCCGAGAAAAAAGACGTCTCGCCAAAGACAAAGCAGACATTCCGCGCCAGCGGGGCCTCCCACATCCTCGCCCTCTCGGGCATGCACCTAGGCATTATCTACGGTATCATATCCCTGGTACTCAAAATCATAGGGAACTCCCCCACGGCGAAAAAGACGCGCTCGATAATCGCGCTTTGCATAGCCGCCTTCTATACCATCGTCACTGGAGCCGGGCCATCCGTTTTCCGGGCCCTTCTATTCATCCTCATCCGTGAAGGAGCGAGGCTGGCGGGAAGGGAATGTTCTCTGACAAGATGCCTTGTCTATGCCTCGACAATTCAGCTGATGATACGTCCCCGGAGCATATCCGAGCCGGGATTCCAGCTATCATATCTCGCGACGCTAGGGATTTGCGTCCTATATCCGAGGCTGGAGAAATTATACGAAGGAAACGGGAGGAAGGGTTTGCTTGACCCGATGAAAAGGGTGTGGGAGCTAGCATGCGTGAGCATAAGCTGCCAGGCGTTCACGGCCATGGCCGTATGGTATCATTTCCACAGTTTCCCTAAACACTTTCTCATATCAAACCTGCTGGCCCTGCCTGTGACACAGGCGGCGATGACCGTAGGGATCATAGACGTGGGGCTCCAGAGCACCTTCGGATGTCCCCAGTTCATGGCAAAAGCAGGGTCCACGCTATGTCAGACCCTTGTCCATATATTGGAAATCGTCGAGAAAATGTAAGGACGTCCCCGCTATGGCAAGCCCTTCGGCTACTTAGTCTGAGGGAAGCCCCGAGAACGCCATGTACGGAACTCTCCGTCCATGTCATACACAAGATATGCCTCGTACTCCTCATGAGCGCTGATAAAGGCCTTGGCATCCGCCAGACCCATCACCATGCAGGCCGTAGCCAAAGCGTCAGCGACCGTGGCGTCCGGGCCTATGACGGTCGCGCTGAGAAGATTATGCTCGACCGGACGCCCTGTACGAGGATCGACACTGTGGGAATACTTCTTCCCGTCAACCACATAGAACTTTCTGTAATTGCCTGAAGTCACAACGCCGTACGGCTTTCCGTCAAGAGAGAAGGCCGCCTGAAGCGACGCACCCATGACGTCGTTCCCGTCAACAGGCTTATCCACTCCCAACGTCCATCCATGCCCCTCAGGATTCAGTCCCTGGCAGAAAATCTCCCCTCCGACATTGATAAGAAAATCCTCGCACCCCCTTGAGCGCAGAAGCCCCGCTATGACATCGCAGCTATACCCCTGAGCGACGGCGTTGAAATTCAGCATAGGCTGGCTTAAAGAGTCGTCCTCGATAAGAGAAGTCGCCCAGAGCTTTCCTTCCGGAGTCATGACAGAGGCGGCGTCGCTTACGAGACGTGACATGCCACAGAACGAGCGTACGGAATCCACCTGCTCCTCGCTTGGCATCCTGCCCTCCTTGAAACCGAAGCCCCAAAGATCGAAAAGAGGTCCGCAGGAGACATCCATGACCCCTCCGGTCAGAGTATAATACCCCTTGGACAAGCGGTACATCTGAAGAAAATGCTCATTAGGATAAACAGCCTCGCCCGCATTGAATTTTGAAAGCGTGGAGGCCTTGTTATAGCCGGAGAGAGTCGTGTCTATGATGGTGAGGACAGAGTCTATAGACTGCTTAAGTTCTTGGCCGCTGCCCCCTTTTCCCGGAAGACGCAGAGTCACGATATAAGAGCCCCCTTGGGCATATCCGCTTATACTTACATAGCCTGTACGGGGAGCACAGGAAAACAGCGTCATTGCCACAAAAATCAAGGCTGTGACCCCCGAGAGTATTCTTTTACAGCACATATAACGTCCGACTACTTTTCTTTTGTTGTAAAATTAGCAGAAAATATGGATATTTGCAAAGATATACCAAAACTGAATAAGAATGAATTCAAGAGCTTGGAGATTTATTTTTGTAGCTGCCCTGTGCTCATTGGCGGCCTTCAGCTGCAAGAAGAAACAACAAGATGAGACCCTACCCTCGCTGGAAGGAACCCTTTCTTTTACCATAGACAGATACCTATCCACAGGAGAGAAAGTCAGCCTCACACCTTCGGGTCTTACCACCCCCGAGGGCAAGACGCTCGTCTATACATGGAAAGTAGCTCCGAAAATGTCCACCGGAGAAGTGTCGAAAAAAGATGACGGAGGATACGAATACACCTTCGGAGACAGCCTGGGCGTCTATACAATCAGCTGCGTCGCCTCATGTACAGGATACTACAGTTCATCCGCGTACAGATACGTCACCCTCATCGATCCGGAAAGATCGCTTAGCGGCATCAACATCGAGATCGGAGACCAGAACTTCACAGATGGGGACCGCGAGTTCATGGCGGCCAATATCGGAGGCAAGTGGTGGACAAAAGCGAACTCCTACCGCGACACAGAGGCAGGACGCTCATTCTACGATTACAAAATCCTCGATCCTATATTCGGACGCTATTATACCTGGGAAGAGGCCACTGCTGTGGACGAAGGCGGAAAGAGCCGTGTCTGCCCTGATGGCTGGCACCTTCCTACAGACAAGGAATGGAGCGAAAGCTTCGCCGGTTTCGCAGAGACCATCGCCGAGGGTAAAGACTGGGAGAAAGTCGCAGGTTATCTTATCGCCCCTGACGTAGCCTTCACAAATGAGAGGATGTGGGAATACTGGCCATGTATGGAAGTCAAGGCAAGGACAGGCTTCAGCGCCGTACCTGTAGGATACTGTAACAATCTCGCCGGCGAGTGGAAAGGCTCGTACGAGAGGGCGGTGTTCTGGACAGCGGATTCAGCAAACGATGATTTCGCATATTTCAGGGAAATCATCGTCGATAAGGGAGAAGTATTCATCGGACGCGGTGACAAGAAATCTCTCGGCGCGTCAGTACGCTGCGTAAAAGACTAAGACTTATCTGAGGTCAGTCACGACATAGGACTTGTCAAAGGACGATAAAGAAGTCTTGAACTTCGAGGAGTCCCCGAAAGCAAGAAAAGAAAATGACGGAATGTTGACGGTAGTCGATGTTCCGTCTTTCATTTTAAGCTGGGCGGAATAAATCGCGGAGCCGTCGGGAGCCAGAGTCACCGTCAGCGAGTTCATCTCAGGGACAGACTCCTTCGGGGTCAAGGCGTAAACAGCGGCGGCCTTGCCGGATACCGTCGTCGCGCGTAAATATTTAACGTGAAACGCTGTGCCGAGGTTGGCCACCAATAGCGCGGGGTTAGCGTAAAGGTCTGCGAAAGAATCCGTCATCAGAGACTCCGCCATTACTTCCTTAGCCTTACGGTCTATCGTCCAGACTTCTTTTCCGTCACATCTGAGCTCCAGGCCGTTGCCGACCACAATGAAGCACTCCCCCTGCAGCACGGCCTTTCCGCCGCCGCTGATTTTAGTGTCAGCTCCCGCGGAGAAAGAGTACGTGAATTCCGCTCTTTGAGAAGCGAGTCTTTGAGAAAACTGAGCGACAGCGTCCTGGGCATAAGAGACATGTCCAAGACACAAGGCGGTCAGCAAAACGATTATCGAAGAAATATTTTTCATTATTTATCCAAGAATGCGGCAAGTATGTTATCCAGTTCCGCGAGGTCTGATACCAGAACCTGGCGAGGTTTAGAACCCTCCTGAGGTCCGACGATTCCCGCCGCCTCAAGCTGATCCATGACCTTACCTGCTCTTGCATATCCCATACCAAGTCTTCTCTGGATGTCGGAAGTAGAGCCTTTCTGGTAGGTGACGACAAGTCTCGCCGCCTCCTCGAAGTTGGCGTCAAGCTTGTGCATATCCACCATTCCGGCGGCTCCGCCTTCGCCGTCACCGCCCTCGACGGGCACCTCAGGAAGATAGTATGGCGTGTTGTAGTGCTCCTTGTATCCGTCCTGGTCACCGATAAACTTGGTGATGGCGTTGACCTCCTTCATGTCAAGATAAGCGCACTGGACACGCTCCATCTTCAATCCCTCGAAATAAAGCATATCTCCCTTTCCGATAAGTTTCTCAGCGCCTGGGCTGTCAAGGATGGTGGAAGAATCGACACGGGTGACGGTCCTGAAGGCTATACGTGAAGGGAAGTTGGTCTTGATCATACCCGTGATGACATCCACCGAAGGACGCTGTGTGGCGATGATGACATGGATACCCGCCGCACGTCCCTTCTGGGCGAGTCGGATAATAGAGGTGGTCACGCCCTTGGAGA
>JAKSJJ010000094.1 GCA_024398335.1 Bacteroidales bacterium
TTTGCCTGCATTCTCGCACTCTGCACATCATGCAAAAAAGAACAAGTGCCAGGTTACTTCGTATATGCCTCCGACCTCAGCAGGGTCGGTGATGAGATAGTCTGCGCCAAAAGCGGCTTCTTGCCTGCCTTTGTTGCATTTGACGGGAAAAACGTACTTGTCGTAGATGCCAAAAGAAGATACCTTCAGGTTGAATTCATGGAAGATAGTGGCGATAGATTCGTATTCTCGGCAGTGAACGCTGAACCATTCGGTTTCGAAGGGTGGGCATGCGGCTTCAACGCGCGCCCGGAAACGACATATCCTGCGACTGGAAGTGCCGTTGTCACATACGACGATGGCGTGATTCGTTTCTCGAAGACGATTAAATTGTCCCTCAAACAGTTGCCGGAAGCCGTAGACCTCGGCCTCTCAGTGAAGTGGGCCTCATTCAACGTGGGTGCGACAAAACCGGAAGAAGCAGGTTCATTCTTCGCATGGGGAGAAACCGAGCCGAAGAAAAATTACGATTGGACAATGCCGGGTGATTACAAATGGGGCGTTTATACCAGCGCTGCTGCCGACTTCGGAATGACAAAATACACCAGCACTAAGGGCGACGGTCTGACCATCCTCTCAGATCTGGACGATCCGGCAAAAGTACATTTCGGATCCGACTGGAGCAGTCCGACACACGCGCAGATTCAGGAGCTGTGCAATTCTTCTGATCTGCAATGGACATGGAATGAAGAGAAGCAGGGCTATGATGTCCTCAGTAAAACAACCGCTAAGTCCATCTTCCTGCCTCTTGCGGGAATTATGTCGAAAGAGAACCTCAACTCCAGACATTCATATTCGGCATATTGGTCATCAGAAGTCTTTGGCCGCCCGGACATGGCATTTTTCTTATATCTCAATCTTTCTACGCCTGGCTTCGGCACATCAGACAGGTGTAATGGCATGATGATACGTGCCGTCTGCAAATAGAAACAATATTCTGAAAAAATTCCTGACATTCCTCGCAGCTGCACTGACGATAGCAGCCTGTGCACCAAAAGACGAAAACGAAGCAAAAGCAGAAAAACTGATGCGTCAGATGACCAAAAGTGACCAAATTTGGGAGATTGAAAAAGAAAACACCCTTGTAGATATCTACAAGGGTGTTTTCTGTGCCTCGGACGGGACTCGAACCCGTACAAGCATCACTGCTCAAGGGATTTTAAGTCCCTCGTGTCTACCATTCCACCACCAAGGCTGGCCTATAATTGAGCTTTCGCTCTCTTACGTGACTGCAAAGATAGAAAAAATCCTTAAATTTGCACGAATGATTACAGACTTGACTTTCGTTTATGACCCCGACCATTTCGGATGGTTCTCTCGCCACGCCCGCCATGCGGCGGTAAAGCGTGAGATCCGCCGTTCCCGTCGTAGCGGCAAACCAATCGAGGTCTCTTGCGAGCAAGTCGCCTTGGACCTTCATAAATACTATATGGTTCCCAAGGACAAAATCACGATAGTCAAATAACTCTAAACCAAGCATATCACCATCACGATGGCAAGCGAAATCAGAAACAAAGACCTCTGGCAGGACGGCGCCCTTAAAATTGACTGGGTACGCAAGCACATGCCACTTCTTAACGCCCTTGAGCAGCAGTTTATCTCCGAGCAGCCTTTCAAAGGCCTCAAAGTCGCCCTCTCAGTACACCTTGAGGCGAAGACAGCCTATCTTTGCGAGGTACTCGCGGCAGGTGGGGCCCAGATGTATGTCACGGGAAGTAACCCTCTCTCTACTCAGGACGATGTCGCCGCGGCCCTTGTTCATGATGGTTTGAATGTATATGCGTGGTACGACGCTACCCCCGAGGAGTATGAGGCCCATATCACAAGAGTGATCGAGGTCGGCCCTAACATCATTATCGATGACGGTGGAGACCTTGTCAACCTTATCCATAATAAATACCCTGAACTCATCCCTAACGTCATCGGAGGTTGCGAGGAGACAACGACGGGTATTCTCCGCCTTCAGAATCTCAACCGTGAGAAGGCTCTTAAATTCCCTATGATGCTTGTCAACAACGCTGACTGCAAGCATCTGTTTGACAACCGTTACGGTACAGGTCAGTCCGTATGGGACGGAATCAACCGTACGACCAACCTCATCGTCGCCGGCAAGAAGGTCGTCGTCGCAGGTTATGGCTGGTGCGGAAAGGGCGTGGCGATGAGAGCCAAGGGACTCGGAGCGCAGGTCATAGTGACAGAGGTTGACCCTATCAAGGCGATGGAGGCCGTAATGGACGGATTCAGCGTGATGAAGATGTCTCAGGCCGCTCCGGTGGGAGACTTTTTCGTGACAGTAACAGGCTGTGACCAGGTCATCACCAAGGAGCATTTCCTTCTTATGAAGGACGGCGCCATCTGCTGCAACGCCGGTCACTTCGACTGTGAGGTGGACATGGCGGCCCTCAGAGCTATGGCCGTCGAGGCTAAGCCCGCCCGCAAGAACATCATGTCATATAAGCTTGAGAACGGCAACAACATATTCGTCATCGCGGAAGGTCGCCTTGTGAACCTCGCGGCAGGTGACGGCCACCCTGCCGAGATCATGGACATGTCCTTCGCTATCCAGGCGCTCAGCGCGCGTCATCTCGCTATAAACAAAGACAATCTCTCCAGGGTCCCTGGCCAGATGGTCAACGATGTCCCTGTAGAGATTGACAAAACTGTAGCGAGAATGAAACTCGCCAGCTGGGGATGTGAGATAGATACTCTCACCCCCGAGCAGCGAGCTTATCTTTTCGGCGAATAGGCGGCTCGTTTCCCAATAGCCTTGAGCAGCGCCTTATTACTTTGGCCTGCCCTGCCCGGAGCGAATGACGGCTCCTCGACTTTCGTGCACTGTCCGCAAAGGATACCAGATTCATCGGCGTAAATGACGGCTTTCCAAGTCGTCATTTTGCTATCAATCTCGCTGTCATAAGCAGCTGCGACGAAGTAGAATTCATCGCCCGCCTTGAGGTCGTAGAATCGTCTCATATCCTCGCTGTCATCGCCGCTTGAGAGTTGCTCGTCCAGCAGGTCAAATTCGATAAGCATGCGGATAGTCGCCACATAATAAAGATAAGGCGAGCCATAGTAGTAATCATCTACGACGCTTATAAGCTCATAGTCCCAATAGTACTTGTCCTTGTTGGATGGGTGGAACTTGGCTACTCCGTCTGTGATTTCCATCTCGAATTCAATGTCGGAGATATGTGCCTTGCCGGTACGGAAAGGAATACGCTTCGCCGGTCCTATAGGCTTGTTGTTCTTGTCACAGCAGACAGCGAAGAACTCATAGTCGGTCTCAGGGGTCAGCATGGTGAAGCACTCGAAGTATGAGCCTTTATACATCATGACTTCAGTGAACTTCAGGTCAAAAGTGACGTCGGGAGCGATGGAATGGAGCTCGTCTACCAGGTCATCGAAGGCTTTGTGCTCATGCTCTTCTATCGCCTTCAGGTATGCGTCGCCAGTGCCAAGGTGACTCGCCTCCTCGGCGGTCATCACGCCCATCATGAATGCGTACTCGTTGTACTGCGGAGTGATATCCACCCACATCGATTCGCTTCCTACTCTTTTTATTTCTACGTTGAAGTAATCTTCGTCAATGACCAGCTTATCCTTTGAGCAGGCGCAGAGCGCTGCCGCGGCGGCTACGAATATCAGTGTGTTTATGATTTTTCTCATAATGTCTTAGTCAAGTTTTTTCAACACTTTAAGAATGAAATGAATCGCTCCGGCCTGATGGCTTCCATAATGGTCGAAGTCATATTCAATTTTTGTGTTCAACAGCCTGAACTGACGCTCCATCAGCTGTGAATTGATGAACGGCACAGTCTGGTCATCCTCCGAGTGGAACAGGAAAAGAGGTGTCTTCGGCTCAAAATCTCCCGGTATGCTGTTGTACATCAGCTGCTTATAAAGGCGGAAGGTCTCGGCCTTTGATTTGTCCACGCCCTCTTGGGTGAGGATGAGGCTGAGCTTGTCCGCGTTTATCAGGTGGTTGATCTGGTAAACGGTGTAGTTCTTCGAGTTGAGCCACTCATCATAATTTGACAGCAACGGCTCCTTGAAGAAATAGGCCATGTCAAAAGGATTGCTCATGCCCTGGCTCATGCCTTGGATGATCATAGGAACGGCACATGGGATACCGGTGACATCTTTCTTGATGGAGACGTCGTAGGTCTTGGCCACGTTGTAAGGGCCGGCTCCGCAATAGACATGTTTAAGCTTGAATTTATCCTTGAAGTTGACGTCGTTCTCAAGGATTCTCTGTACGTGCATAGTCGTCGCTCCGCCTTGAGAATAACCCACGAGAATGACTTCGTCAGACTGCGGGATCATGCCTCTGCTCTGCATGAAAGGCCTTACCGCGAGGGCGATGTCGATGACGTTGTGAGCTGTCGTCTCCGCCTGCAGATAAGGGTGTACCATGTCTTTAGTGACTCCGTAGCCTATGTAGTCAGCCACGATGACGGCGTATCCCTTGGCCGCGAATACTCCCTCGAAACTGAAGGACTCGGAAGGGCACTCGGCGTTCGAGCCGATAGTATAGTGGGAAACGACGATAAGGTTCTTGATAGGACCTTTTTCTGGGACGAAGAGTTTTCCCGAGAGAGTGAGGGAGTCCCCCTTAGTGTCGACGCTTCTGTACAGGCCGACCACCTGGTGGATCTTCTTGTGCATTATAGTCGAGACTATTCCCTGGACGACCATGTTCACGCTGGAGCTGGTCGCTTTCGTGTCTATCTCGTCAGGGTAGAGGACATGGTCCCAAGGAGCCTCGTCCATTATGTCGGAGGTGAACTCCTTGATAGGGGTGAATACGTTGGTGCCGTTGCCTGGGAATACGACATATTCCGGGGTGTCATGCTTGCATGAAGCCAGGCATAAAATAGCAGTCGCTAAGAAAATAAACTTCTTCATAAGCTAGAATCTGTAACCGAGTGATACACTTATGAGTCTGGAGCCCGCCATATAGATTTCCTGAGCGCTCATCATGGCGTTCAGGGCTCCGAGTTCTATGGTTCCGAACCAATGGGCGTCGCCGATCTGTATGCCAAGGAGCGATATTCCGACGGCAGGGGCAAGGGCGGTCTTTCGTCCTTTGACATCCACTTCTGTTCCGCCGTTGACGCAAAGACCTTGATAAAGTGAGGTGTAAAGGTTCACATATGGTGTGTGTACCCATGTGAAACGTACGGTAGGCAGCACGGAGAGATTCCAGTAATTTCTGCCTTTCCCCAAGTTCTCGTCAGTCCACATCACCTCTTCGAAGTCCACACCGGCGCCGACTGCGAACCAATGGGTCGGCCTGTACATGTACTCCCCGAAGAAGTGTCCTGTGTATTTGTAGTCGAAGTGATGGAGATTGTTGTGATAGACAGCGGTCTCGTACATCATGTCTCCCCATCCAATGCGGAACTCATGATGTACGCTCTTGCCGGTTTCCTTGTCAATGGCGTTCAGGCTTACTCCCGCCATCAACACAAGAGCTAGACTAAGTGCGATTTTAAGTTTCATCTTTAAAAATATCTACGTTCGTTACTATACAGTGCGATAAATATAAACAGCATTATTGTAAAGGACCATAGCGATGATCCTCCATAGCTTATCATTGGAAGAGGGATGCCGATGACGGGCATCAGTCCCAGCGTCATGCCTATATTTATTATAAGGTGCATGAAGAAGGTGCTCGCCACGCAATATCCGTATATCCTCGTAAAGGACGACCGGCTCTCCTCCGAATCCCGTATTATCCTTATGATCAGCAGTACATATAGAATTATCACGGCGGCGGAGCCGAGGAATCCCCACTCTTCGCCTATGGTGCAGAAGATAAAGTCCGTACTTTGCTCCGGGACGAATCCGAAGGTCGTCTGCGTTCCGTGAAGATAGCCTTTACCGATAAGTCCGCCAGAGCCGATAGCGATCATTGATTGTCGGACATTATATCCGACTCCATTCGGGTCCTCAGTCATTCCCAGCACGACCTCGATTCTCTTTCTCTGGTAGTCGTGCAGCACATTATTGAAGAAGAACTGTACGGAGAAGGTCATTATTATGCCTGCGACAAATGCGGCGATGGACAGGAGCTTGAAGTTGTTCATCTGCCTGAATCCCTTTATCACGTATGTGAGCACAAGCGTTATGATGAACGGGATAAGTACGATCACAGGCTTGAAATGGACGAAGAAAGAACTAGGGTAGATCTCCGTGAACACATTATAAATATAAGGGTAGGCGACAAGGACAATGAAGATAGGGAGGTAGATGGACAGCCAGCGCTTGATATTGTCGGAGAACAATTCATTGCAGAAGGTTATCACTACGGCGAGCGTTATGATGGCGGCGTAAGGGGAGGCCGTCAGGGTCATGATGAAGGTCACGATCACCATGCAGAGAAGGAAGACGAACCATCCGGATAGGCCTTCGCGGTAGAGCATGAAGATGAAGCCCACGTACACGAGCATGGATCCGGTCTCGTTCTCCATCAGGATCGCGAGCATCGGAAGGCCGAGAATGGCCATAGTCGTGAGGAAATCCTTCTTCTGGCTTATCTTATAGCCGTATTTGCTCATGTAAAGCGCCAGCATCAGCGCCGTGGTAGTCTTCGAGAGCTCCGCGGGCTGGAAACTCACTGGGCCCATCGAGAACCAAGAGTATGAGCCTTTGATGTCTCCTCCGACGAAGCGCACGACTATCAGCAGCAGCAGTATGACAGCGTACATAGGAGGGGCGGCGGCTTCATATAGCCTAGGCGGGATGACAAAGAGAATGAGGGCGGCCAGTCCGAAGGCGGTGAGGATCCAGACGAACTGTTTGCCGCTTCGGAGAGAGAAGGACAGGGCGGAGACTTCCGGGTCATAGACGGAGGCATAGATGTTCATCCACCCGATCACTACGAAGACCAGGTAGAAAGCGATCAGCATCCAGTCTATACTCTGGGCCAGTCCGCGTCCGTTATTATAATTTCCTCCAATCATTATTTTACTCTCACTCTATCAAGCAGATATCCGTTAAGGACTCTTGCTTCCATGTCTTTTCTCTCGCTGGTGCTTATTTCTCCCTTGAGATATTTCTCCACCATGAGCGAGCCGATAGGCACTGCCCATGTGGCTCCGAATCCGGCGTTCTCGACATATACGGC
>JAKSJJ010000095.1 GCA_024398335.1 Bacteroidales bacterium
ATTTTATAACAAGTAATGGTATAAAAATTATGCGTTTTCCGCGGATATTTTGTATATTTGTAATTCATCCTGAACTTCATTCAAATGGCCTTTTCATGTCCTAGACTCATATTGCCCCTCATGGTTCTCATGACTTTGCTCGGGAGCATCAGCGGTTTCGCTCAATCCTCATCCCAGACTCTCAAGACCATAGTCATTGATGCCGGTCATGGCGGACATGATCCGGGCGCTGTGAGCAAGGATGGTAAGACAAAGGAAAAGGACATCACTTTGGCCATCTCCAAGCTCTTCGGACAAAAGATAAAAGCGGCCTTTCCGGAGGTCAAGGTGATATACACCAGGACCACCGATGTGTATGTGACTTTGAACGAGCGCGCGGCCATCGCGAACCGTAACCAGGCGAACCTTTTCGTGTCGGTCCATATCAATTCATTCCCTACTACAGGTCCGCATGGCTATTCTGCTCATATTCTGGGAGAAAGCTCAAAGGGTCATGACCTTCAAGCCTTCAATCTGAACGAGTGTAAAAGGGAGAATTCGGTGATGCTTCTGGAGGATGATTATTCGGAGAAATATGAGGGTTTCAACCCTAATGAGCCGGAGTCTTTCATCTTCTTTCATCTGATGCAGAACGCCTTTTATGAGCAGAGTCTTCTGTTCGCCGCGGACGTCAATAAGGCCTATGGCGACGCTCGTATTTTCCGCACTAGCAGGGGCATCCAGCAGGATCCTTTCTGGGTTCTTTGGAAGACTGCGATGCCGTCGGTTCTAGTGGAGTCGGGATTCATTTCAAATGACGGTGACCTGGAGGTTCTTCGCTCCGGGGAGGGGCCTGAGAAAATAGCTTCAGCGCTGCTTGAGGCGTTCAAGGTCTTTAAGGCGCGTTACGACGGCAGCGTCACCTATGATAAAAAGCCATCAGTAAGGCCAGAGGCGACCGCCAGCACGAAACCAGAGGTGAAGGCAGAAGGGGAGAAAGCGGCAAAGCCAGAGGCTGCGACGAGCGTGGGCGCAACTCCAGCGCCGGCGACAAGCGTGAGTACAACTCCAGCGACTGCATCCAAACCAGAGTCATCTGTCGGCACGAAGCCGGTGGTTGGCGCACAGGTCAGCGTAAGCACGAAACCAGAGGTGCAGGCAGAAGGGGAGAAAGCGGCAAAGCCAGAGGCGAGCGTTAGCGTGAGCGCAACTCCAGAGCCTGCGGCAAGCGTGCGTACCCCAGAGGCGAGCGTTAGCGTGAGCACAACTCCAGCGCCAGCGACAGTGGCGAAGCCGGAGCAGAAGGCGACTGTCCGTTATGGAGTCCAGGTCACGGCGACTAGCCGCGAACTCAAAAGCGATGATCCTCTCTTCCTTGGTCATCCCGTGAATGTTTATAAATCCGGCACCCTTAATAAATATATTATAGGGGAGACCGACAATGAACAGCAGGCGAAAAACTTTTACAACACAATCAAAGAAAAATACCCTGAATCTTTCATTGTCCGAATAGAAAATGACAGCCCTCGTTTTTGGGGCCGCCGATAGTTAGAAATCTCCGTCACAGTACGCTGTATCAATCATATAGGCTATGTTTCTAAATTAGAATTTGTCTAAATTGGATATTGCCGATTTTCAGCGACTTGCGGATTTTAAAGCTCTTTAAATCGCTGATATACAATTATTTAATAAATAGAAATAAGCGCTTAAAAATGTTTGAAAACGCTTAAATAATAATTGTTAAAAAACAATAGCAATTTAAAATTTTTATTCATTTTTTTTCCTCACTTTTGTATTCCCAAAACGGGCAAGTATAAAAACAGAGGAAAAATTGGCACACCTTAATCACATATCAGTCTGGGAAAATTGCCTCAAGGTAATCAGCAATATCGTTGAGCCTGAGCAGTTTTCGACGTGGTTCAAGCCTTTGAAGGCTGTGGACCTCAAGGACAATGTGATCACTCTCGAGGTCCCGTCCGAATTCTTCCGTGAATATCTTGAGACATACTTCCTCGATATCCTGACGAAAGTCCTCCGCAGGGAGATCGGCGCTGACGCCAAACTTTTCTATAGGGTACGCCCGGTGAGACAGTCGCCTTCAATGGAATATCCGGCTGCTCCGAGCACCAACCCTGTAAATAGGTCGATAACTGTTCCGACCTATTCTCCTGCGTCAAACCCTGGACCTTTCGTTTATCCAGGCATCACAAGACTTCAGGTCAATCCGCAGCTCAACATCAACAACTGCTTCGAGAATCTTATCGAGGGCACTTGCAATAAGCTCGCGGTCAATGCCGGAAGAAATATCGCCGCCGCTCCTGGAAAGACTGCTTTCAACCCTCTTTTCATCTTCGGTGGCCCGGGTCTGGGTAAGACTCATATCGCCCAGGCGATAGGTATCTCTATCAAGAAGCAGGATCCTGAGCTGGTCGTTCTCTATGTTCCGGCCAACAGATTCAAGACCCAGTATATGGACGCGGTCAATGTGAAGAACAAGCTCACTGACTTCCTCGCGTTCTATATGAAGATGGATGTGCTTATCATCGACGACATCCAGGAACTCTCGTCTCCAGGAACGCAGAACGCTTTCTTCCACATATTCAACCACCTCCACCAGAGCGGTAAGCAGCTGATTTTCACATCAGACCGTCCGCCTGTCGAGTTGCAGAATTTCGAGGAAAGACTTCTCTCCCGCCTGAAATGGGGATTCTCTGTCGAGCTTCAGGTACCTGATTTCGCGACTCGTCTCGCGATGCTTCGCTCACGTTGCGTAAGGGAAGGTGTCAAGCTTTCAGACGATGTGCTTATCTACCTCGCTACCAGGATCAAGACCAACTTCCGTGAGCTCGAGGGCGCTCTTATCTCTTTGATAGCTCATGCGACCCTTCTTCACAGCGAAGTGACTGTTGATCTCGCGGAGCAGGTTACCGGTAAGATCGTCACCGAGGAAAAGAATGACCTTACGATTGATAAGGTGCAGAAGACTGTTTGTGAGTACTTCAATATCACAAAAGAGACCCTTCTCTCCCAGTCCCGTAAACGTCAGATCGTCCAGGCTCGTCAGATCGCGATGTTCATGTCACGAAACCTCATCAACTGCTCGCTCTCGACAATCGGAGCGGAGACAGGAGGAAAGGACCACGCTACTGTCCTTCACGCTTGCACTACCGTCCAGGATCTCATGGAGACGGACAGAGTCTTCAAGCAATACGTCACAGACATCGAGACCATGCTTGTAAATGTCAGAAGATAGCCTTCTGGCATTTTTTTTATAAAAAAAGAGCCTCGACCTTTCCGGGTCGAGGCTCTTTTTCTACAGAATCTTAATTGTCCACTTGATCTGAGGATATTCCTTGAGGTGGAAGTTGTATGTCCCTGCCGGTGTGGTGCTGGTGACTCTGATTGAGTTCGAGCTTGAGTTGACGGTGATGGCGTTCTCATCGTTGACGACGGTGTAGTAGTCGCTCCAAATGCTGAATTGGTAGCTCATATACCTGTCGTAGCTAGAGAAGAGGTTTCCCGAGACAGTTATGTGTTGATAATCAGAAGAGCTGCTAGGGCGTGAGACCGTGTAAGTTCCGCTGAGGTTAAGAGTAGTCATGGTCTCCGTGTTGCTTGAGAACTTGTAATTGGTCACTGTCAGGTTCTTGAAGCCGACAGTGGCTTTGACAGTTCCTCGGGCTGAACCGGAATCCACGATTGTCGCGTTGCATGTGTCTCCTACCTGATTGTTCTTTGCGCTCAGATATACAGTTCCTCCTTCTACGAGCGCGGACAGGTTTCCGGACTGGGAACTGACCTTGAACGCCTCATAGTATTTGCTGCCATACAGACCCTCGGCCGGATTCTCTGATTGCCACATTGAAGCGAATACATAACCTGTAGGCATACCCATATAAATAGTCTTGCTTAGACCAGGAGCGACAAAAAGATCAGTTTCCGCAGGATATTGTCCCTCGCAGTAGCCATATTTGCTATCTGGCTCATTATAAGAGTGATAGAACCTTATCTGGTAATCCTTCTTTGTCGTGATAATAGGAAGATAAGCCTCGCCGCCGCTATATTCTGCCTTGATTGTCGCCATTCCGGCCGCCAAGGCGGTGACCTTTCCGTTCTCATCGACGGACGCGTAGTATGATCCGTCTGATATGCTCCATTTTACGCCGCTGGCGTTACCGGAGAGGGTATATGTCCTGGAATCACCTACGAACAGTGTCTTGAGTCCCTGTATCTGAGCTCCTTTGACAGTGACAGTGACGTTTGCCTTTACGCCATTGGAGGCGGTCGCTGTAATCGTGCAAGAGCCTGGGCGCAAAGCGGTGACTGTCTTATTTGCCCTGTCAAGGACTGCTACCGAAGCGTCGCTTTGGCTGAATTCGATATTGGTGTCGGTAGCGTTTGTAGGGGTGAAACCGAGGGTGTATGTCGTAGTCTGTCCGACCTCGAGGGTGCTCTTCTGGAGGCTGAAATTGATAGCGGTTATAGGACGATAGACATACTTGATGTCGAGCTCCTTGATGACGTCGCCGGTTTTATTTCCGACCCTCATGATTCCATGATAACCATTGAGACTCAGGTCGTCAGGTATGGATATCGTGAAGACATTCTCGTTTTGAGATATGGTGTAAATGTTCTTCAGTTTCTCGTCGGAAGCGTCTCCTCCCTGGGTGATGAAAAGGCTGCCGGCATTCGCCTCTGCAGGGACGAAATTTGTCATTGTGAACTCGACAGACGACCCTGGGGCCACCTCGATGGAAGACGGCATCTTCCATGATGTCACCTCGTATGCTCTCACATATACATCCGTCTCGGCGCTCTTTCCTTTCGCTGTCTGTACTCGGACCCTGGCGGCACCTTCGCTTTTCGCGATTATGAGACCGCCGTCGCCGACATCCAGGATTTCAGGACTGTCTGTGCTCCAAGTAAGCTCAGGGGAGGCGCCCGCCGGGGTCGTCTCGACCTCAAGCATTATCGCTTGTCCGATGTATAGGCTGTAAGGGCCGTCTCCGTATGCGGAACTTGTGATTCGTAGGCTTTTGACCATGTCCTTAGAACATGCCAGAGCCGCGAACATAGAAAGAATCAAGAGTAATTTTTTCATATTTGTACAGGCGTTAGTTTAAACATACAAATATAGTAAAAAGTGCGTATATTCGCGTATATTATATAGTATAGGTTATGGATTCTAAGAAAGTATTGGAGATATTCCAGGAAATTACGAAGGTGCCTCGTGAGTCAGGTCATGAGGAGCAGATTATCAAGTGGCTTCAGGATTTCGCGGCGGCTCACTCTTTGGAGTGCCGTACGGACAAGGCAGGTAACGTGCTTATAGTCAAGGAGGCGGATCCGGGCAAAGAGGATGTGCCAGCCATCGTACTCCAGAGCCATAGTGACATGGTCTGCGAGAAGAACGCTGACAGCAAGCATGACTTCACGAAGGATCCTATCCCATATGTCATCGAGGATGGCTGGATGATCGCCCCTGAGACTACTCTCGGAGCCGATTGCGGTATCGGAATGGCATGTGCCCTCGAGCTTCTCACCGGTTCGGACAAGGCGGGCCGCCTCGAGGCTCTGCTTACAGTATCGGAGGAGACAGGCCTTGACGGAGCGATGGCTCTTCAGCGCGGCTTTTTCAGCGGCAAGACCCTTATCAACCTTGACTCAGAGGACGAGGGCCAGATCTTTGTCGGATGCGCCGGCGGACTTGATACTACAGCTAAGTTCAACTACAAGAGTGTGCCTGTACGCGAAGGTTCGATGCTAGTGAAAGTGGCCATCACCGGTTGCACTGGCGGTCATAGCGGCGACGACATCAACAGGGGCCGCGCGAATGCCGTACAGCTTCTCGCGAACTTCCTTTATGACATCTATCCTCTTAAATATCAGATAGTAAGCATTGACGGCGGCAACAAGCGCAACGCTATAGCACGTGAGGCTTTCGCCGTGCTCGCCCTCGCTCCTTCGAAGATGCCTCGCCTGGCTGACGCCCTTGTCGGATTCAAGGCGACGGTGGAAGAGGAGTATGGCAACGTAGAGAACGATATCCAGGTATATTACACTGAGGAGGTCTTCCAGAAGGGCGCTATGGCAGTAGATCCAAGGACTGCCCGCAAGCTTATCACCGCTCTGACGGCATGTCCTCATGGAGTACTCGCGATGAGCCAGGAGATCAAGAATTTCGTGGAGACATCGACAAATCTCGCGTCAGTGAAGATGACAGAGCCAGGCATCATAAGGATAGGCACGAGCCAGAGAAGCTGCGTGACCGCGGCTAGGCGCGAGGCTGGACGTAAGGTGGAGGCATGTTTCGTACAGGCCGGAGCCGAGGTCAAGCATGAGAGCGAGTATCCAGGCTGGGCGCCAGTTGCGGATTCGGCGGTGCGTGACGCCTGCGTGGCTTCGTACAAGAAGCTTTTCGGCAAGAATCCTCAGGTTCTCGCCATTCACGCCGGACTGGAGTGCGGTCTTTTCACGGAGGTTTATCCAGACCTTGACATGATTTCTATCGGACCTACTCTCAGGGGTGTCCATGCTCCAGGCGAGAAGCTTGACCTTGCTTCGCTGGACAAGTTCGTCCTTCTTCTTACCGACTTGGTCGTAAACTTCAAATAATATCAGCGTCATGCTCATTGCTCCATCAATGCTCGCCGCGGACTTCCTTCACCTTTCAGAAAGCGTGAAGGTCGTCAACGATTATGCGGATATTTTCCATCTTGACATAATGGACGGGCGTTTCGTGCCTAATATTTCCTTCGGTTTTCCTGTAGTGGAAGCTATAGCTAAGGAGGCGAAAAAGCCTATGGATGTGCATCTTATGATACGCCATCCGGAGGTTTACGTAGAGCGTTTCGCCGCGGCCGGAGCTGATATGATAAGCTTTCATTACGAGGCGGCAAGGGACTGCGAGCCAGTGCTTGGACATATCAAGTCCTTCGGAGTGAAGGCGGGTATGGCGATCAATCCGGATGTTCCCGTAGAGAAGATTTTCCCTTATCTGCAGGATTGTGACTTCGTGCTTATTATGTCGGTGTTCGCCGGTTTCGGTGGTCAGGCGTTCAAGCCTGAGTCTATCGAGAGGGTAGCGGCGCTCAAGGCGGAGATTGTTCAGAAGGGGTATGACTGTCTGATTGAGGTTGACGGGGGAGTGTCGCCTGATAATGCTCAGCTTCTCAAGGAGGCGGG
>JAKSJJ010000096.1 GCA_024398335.1 Bacteroidales bacterium
TGCCTTCTTTCTCGAGCCTCTCGATGGTCTGTCTTTTCTCCAGTTCTCTTTGTCCTACGGTGAATTGCGGGTCTATGTCGCTGATAGTCAAGTTAAGACCATAGACGGGGTGATACTCGACACTCGCCAGGACGACGACGGTCATCCCTGTCTTGAGGGTCTCTCCCGTCATCATCTGGAAGAACGTGACGACGTCTTCGTGTGAGCGCCATATGCGCCCCGAAGCCTTTGCCAATATCCTCCCGTCAGGGGACTTCTGTATGAAATTCAGGTAGTGATGGCCGCCCGATACCCTGTGGGACTCAATCTCGACCTTGACCCATTGCTCCAACAGGCCAATTCTCTCGCTTATCTCTTCCTGAAGCTCGCTAAGTTCCAGATAATCAATCTTCTCCACAATACTCTCCTGCTCTTGAAAGTGATTTACCAGTCAGTACGGCTCTTATATTTGAAGCGTGCCTCTTCTACCTTGCCCGAAACGGCGCTGTTCCACTTAAGAGTAAGCGTAACGGTCTTGCCATCTGTGTCAGGCAGGTCTTTAAGCGGGAAGCAGACCAGTCTCGCGCCGGAGGCGTTGATGCCGTAGTCACCGTTAGCGTTGTGGCGGAACTCCATCGTGTATGGGTCCTTATCGTCGATTCCTGTGACAAGGTTCAGCTCATGAGTAATGCCGATCATTCCGACAGGCATGTTAAAGCATACGTTGAGGTATCCGTCCTCGATGACAGTAGTAGGGAAGGAGTTGCCAAGATAGAGGCCGATTGGGTCGGAGCCGTATGCTTTGGCGTCTTCCGCCGCTGAGCCCTTGCTTACAACAGGCTTTTTTGTAAGGATAGTGTCCATCGCCGCGATTTCCACGTACCACACGTTCTTGTAGTTTCCTATGCCTGAAGGAAGCGTCTCAGGGACTTTTTGCGCCATGTCATAGACACAGTTCACGATGGCCCTGCGCTCTGTAGGCTTCTCGAAAGGATATGCCTTAAGGCTTTCATTTAATACTACGGCAGCGGTCGAATCGTCAATCTCCATGAAATATGTGCCGTCAGTCTGAGGCTTGAAAGTCACGGTAGCGCTGAAGAGCCTAAGGTCTCTTTTGTCTTTTTTACATGATACGGAGCAGCAGATAATCGCTGCGGCAAGTGCCAAAAATGTAAGTACTCTTTTCATATTATTTTAAATTATTTTACTCCTAGATCTGTTGAATATTTCGGGTCGAATGAATACCATTTGCCCGCGATGTCCATGAACTCTTTTTTCATCTTTTCGAACCTCGCGTGCTCTTTCTCGCTGAGGTTGTTGTCCTGGTGTACATCCTTTTTCAGGTTGTAAAGCCCCCAGGAGGCCAGATTGCCTATCTCGGTGCCTGTCTTGTCGGTGCGCTTTCCTTTATAAGGAGGAATCAGCACATAGTCGCCTTTTCGGTAGCAAAGTCTCATCTTCGCTTCAAGAAGAAGATATCCTCTGCCTTTTTTCGACTTTCCCAGGAAGGCCGCGCTGTGGTCCTGGCTGTCTGTGCCCTGAGGCATGCTCGCCCCTATGATAGAGGCTAGCGAGGCGAAAAGGTCCATCTGAGAGAAGAACGCCTCGCTGACGCTTCCAGGCTTGATGTGCCCGTTCCACATCGCCATCATAGGCACGTGTGCCCCGCCGTCGAACAGGCTATATTTGCCTCCTCTCATGCCAAGGCTAGGGTCGTGGACATAGAAATAATCTGTCGCACCGTCGTTGTAACCGTCCTGCATCACGGCTCCGTTGTCGGATGTGAAGATGACTATCGTATTGTCCAGCAATCCTTTATCTTTCAAGTAAGCTATTAACTCTCCGACGCACCAGTCCGCCTCCATGATCACGTCGCCCCTGACTCCTAGCCCTGATTTCCCCTTGAAACGCTCGCTTGGAACTCTCGGCACATGAGGCTGATGAAGGCCGTAGTAGAGGAAAAACGGCTTGCCCTGTGAAAGCGTGTCGAGGTAGCCCTTAGCCTTATCGAGGAAATACTCGGCCATCTGGTCGTCCTTCCAAAGCGCCGCCTTGCCTCCCTTCATGTAGCCTATACGTCCTATACCGTTCACGATGGACTGATTGTGGCCATGGTGCCAGCCCATGCTGACGAGCTCCGGGTTGTCAACCGCCGTCGGCTCGCCTTTGAAATTATGCTTGTAGCTGACCTGGATAGGGTCCTGAGGGTCAAGCCCTTCTACAAGCCCGTTCTGTACATAGACTGTCGGCACCCTGTCGTTTGTGGCTGCCACGACGCAGCTATAGTCAAAGCCTACGTCATTGGCGCAAGGGGTGATCTGAGTGTTCCAGTCCACGTTTCCGTCGCCCATCCCGAGATGCCATTTGCCGATGGCGGCGGTGCTGTATCCTTCCGCCTGGAACATCTTCGGCATCGTAGGCTGGTCCTTTTCGATGATGAGCGGGGCGTTGCCTGGCAGAATTACAGCGCGAGGGTTCTTGAAGGGATACATGCCCGTGAACAAGGCGTATCTTGACGGCGTGCTAGTCGCTGATGAGGCGTATCCGTTATTGAAGCATATTCCGCTCTGGGCTATGGCGTCAATGTTCGGGGTATGGATGCTCTCGCTTCCGTATGTGCTCACGTCCCCCTTGCCCAGATCGTCAGCGACAATCAGGAGCACGTTAGGGCGTTGCTGGGCAAGAAGACTGGCGGGGAAGGCCAGCGTAAGAGCCATTGGAAGGAGCGTATTTTTCATTGATTCAGCGTTTTACAGTTTAGAGGCTGTGATGGATTTCGTTCCAGGAACTGATTCCTATGACGGGAAGATACTGGTCGAATACCTCAGATTCCTTACTTGTCCCGGCTGCCTGATAGACATACCATACTGGCTTTATTTTCTGGTCTGAGTCCCTAAGGCCTATTCTTAGCCCCTGGGCGACCTCGTCAGGATGGTCCCACCAGTTGTGCCACTGGATGCCGTCGATGCCCTCCAGTTTATATACTTTCTTCAGCGCCCACGCGGCTCCGGCCGCCTGGTTTGCGAGGTCCGCCGCGTTGTAGCTCTTGGCGTTTGTTCCGTTCTCTGAAAGCCAGAGCTCGCGTTTGATGGTACCGTTGTACATGTTCTT
Source organism: Bacteroidales bacterium (assembly GCA_024398335.1). Lineage (GTDB taxonomy): Bacteria > Bacteroidota > Bacteroidia > Bacteroidales > UBA932 > Cryptobacteroides. The sequence continues at coordinate 3,091 of JAKSJJ010000096.1, forward strand.
AGGGGTCCTGATCCACTTATCCAGCACCTCCAGGTTCTTGAAGGTCACAAAACCGCTCTCCATTGAGTATGTCGCCCCCGTATCCTTGTTCCAGAGACATGGTTCGAGAAGGTTCTGAGGGTATGGATGGGCAGCTACACCCCACTGATAATCACCTTCGACCGATGAGAAGTTCACTAGGTCGGTGAGCATAGATTTAGCGGTGTATCCGTCAGCGTTGTCACATGATGTCCATGTGTGGGTGAAGGAGGCGAGCACCTTCGCGTGAGGATAGTACTGACGTGCGATATTGTAGCACATTCTCATGGATTTCTCGTATTCGTTGGTCACGAGTATCTCAGGCACGGCGCTTCCCATGTTTGTCCATGTGCTTGCGGCGTCCACCTCGTTGTGCATTATCCAGTTATGGATACATCCGTTGCTGCCGTCGGCAGGGGAGTAGCGCTTGGCAAGGAAATCAAGCATGGCGGCGTATGTCTGTATGCCCTCCGTCGTTGTCATGTTAGGCATAGAGTAATTGCCTCCGTTACAGTCTGGATGGACGATGGCCTTCTGGACGGAAGGGTCCGCGGCTGTACGCTGGATGAGAATGATGGCGGAGACGACAATTCCCCTGCTGGCGCAGGTCTTGAGGTTCTTGTCGTATGTGTCGATCTGGGATTTACTTATATAATAGGTCCTTCCGCCGTAGGTATGCGTGTAGCATGTACCGCTGCTGGTGTTGCGCAGGAAAGTGTTCGGAGTCACATTCACGGTGACGCTGCTTATGCCCAGGTCGTCAAGGTCGCTTACCTGGCTGGCCGGACCGAAGAATCCTCCCAGTCCTTTCTTTGTCTTCATCTTGACTTCTGCCATCGAGCTTGTGCACGGGATCTGGTCGGCGTAGCGGGCGTGTGAGCAAATCTGGAATTTGCCGTCCACCTCCTTCGCGAGAGCCCAGCGCGAGAGCAGCCTGTCATAGTTGAAACCATCCCTGGAGACAAAGCGGTTGAAGCTTATGTTGAATCCTCCCTTGGCCGTGATAGCCTGGGTGAAGACGAACTTGCTATCTGTGATGTCTCCGCTCGGCATGATCTCTACAAGATGGCAGTCGCTGCCGGTGGTCATGCCCATGATTACTACCTTGTCCGCGTTGACGTTGACGCCGAGAATCTGCTCTGAGTAGCTTTCCGTAAGGTATTTCTTTATGTCAGCGGCTTTTTTCTTCTTCGCGAGAATCTTGTCCTGGGCCTCATCTTTTCCCGCCTGCTCAGCGGCTGTAGCCTTGCGGATATGGATCTTTCTGAGGCTGAAATTTACTCCCGCGTCATTGCCTATGTCAAGTCTTATCCTATGTCCCGCCTTTCCGAAATCGAATTTCTCGATGTCCAGCTCCATGTCGTAAGACTTACGGGTCCAACTGGTCGCCGCCGCGATGTTCATCTTGACGGACTTCGCTTCGCTCGCTCCAGGGGTGCAGTAGTATATCTGCATCTCCTGATTCGAGTTGAGCTTATACTCAAAGTCTAGCACTACGTGATATGGGTCGAGGTCCTCCGCGAATTTCTCGAGGTGGAAATAAGGGTCCGCTCCTGTCGCCCTGAATGTATATTCAATGATTCCGCCCTCATCGCCGCTCTTGCTCATATTCAGCGCATGGATTTCGAGCCCCTCGTCTACCTTAAGGTAAACAGGGACTTCCTCAGGCTCCGGCTCGGGTTCCGGCTTTGTGTCGCTGCTTCCTTTGTCAGGCGGCAGAGGAATTATCTCTTCTTTGCATGAAACAAAGGTCAGAGAAAGAAGCGTAGCTATGATGAGGAGGGTTTTTCTCATTGTCTAGTATTATTTTGTTTTCTTGTATTGTTCCAGGACGTAACCGTAGTAGTTGTCAGCGACACCGCTAAAGCTTGCGATACAGTCTATCGCATAGGTGCTCATCTCGTAAACGAATGGACCGTTGTAGGCGCAGTCCTCGACCAGAGTCTTATAGACGGCTCCCCAGTTGATGCTGCCTTGGTGAGCGAAAAGGCTACCGCTGTAGCCAGGGTAGAGGTGATAATCCTCGCTGCCGTCGGAGTCGTGGGCATGGATGGTCCCGATATTGGTTCCGAGAGCCTTGGCGTATGCTTCGCAACTATACTGCTGGGCATTGTCGGAAGCTTTCACTATAGCGTGTGAGGTGTCAAAGCATATTTTCAGGCCCGGGCAGTCGGAGCACAGCTCATTCATGTTCTGAGGGTGGAAGCAGATGCTCGTTGACGGCCATCCGCCTGTCGGATCCTCAACTCCTCTCATGATGTTTTCTATCGCCACGGTTCCGCTCAAGTTAGTCGCATGAGCTATCAGGGCGTTGAGGCCGGCTTTGAGGTTAGCCTTGTTGGCGTTCCATGAGAAATCTCCGTGGATGGAAGGATGAAGGACGTAGAAATGAGGTTTTAAAGGCTCCAGGGCGGTCATTATCTTCTTATGACGCTCTACGGCAGCCGCTCTGTCCGCCGCGGTAGGGGCGATGAGGTCAAAATAATGGTCGTCATATACAAGACACTCGTATGGCATGTGGACGGCCCATATCTTGATGCCTGCATCCTTGAGCTCGGCGGCGTATTTGGTGAATTCCTCGAGCCATTTATCCGTGTCGCCGGCGAGAGTGTTATAAAGGTAGGATGTCCCGAGGTAGGCGTCCAGGTAATCCATCCCCAGCGCGAGGGCCTGAGCCTTGGCGTTACGAAGGGCGGTGGCGCTGTTTAGCGTCGTGAGCATCGAAGGATGGAGGTACTCTGAGCCGTCGAGGGCGGAGTAGGGCTCGGTGTAGGCCTTTATGTCATCGATAAAGAAGGCTCCGGCCTTTGTGCCTTTGGAGAAGGACTGCAGATTCACGACAGTTGTCGAAGTACATGCTCCCAGAAGAATCTCGACGTCGTGCCATTTGTAGTCATTCATCTCGCTAGGAAGTATGAGCAGGTTCTCGTTTACATGATTAGCCCTGTGGTTAGGGTTGTCGTTACTCAGGAGTGTGTCATCGGCAGTGGCCCAACGGCCTTGCGGCAGGGCTTTGTCAATGTCTATCTCTACACCGTCTATCTTGTAGCCAAGGATTTTTCCCGAGCCGCTGAAATGAGGGTAGATCATCAGAGGGTCTGAGCTGTTCTGAGCGCTTTGCCATGCGAACTTGAAGCTAAGGCGTACCTTGCAGACCTGTCCCTTAGGGATGTTGCTCATTGTCGGAAGGCGGAGAATGGCTCTACTCTGAGCGCTTGTGCCGAATCCTCCGGCAAGATATCCGTGGTACTCCCATGTGTCGAACAACAGGTTGAAATCTTGTAAGTTACGTGAAGATATATAGGAGTCGGAGAGACTGAATTTCTTTACTGTATCCCAGACTGAGCTTATATTAGGGCTTCCCGCCGTGGTGGCGGCGTTGATCGCTTTCGCTATTTCATACCCGGTCAGAGCCGAGGCGCTTGTCCCGTGAGCGAATCCTCTATTTGTACCGCTTACAGGATCTCCTCCGAATGCGAGGTTGTCGAAATGGTACTCATAGACCTGGTTCGCAGGGACGCTGTAGGCAATGTCCGGGGTCGAAAGTATGTCTCCGGCCTTAATGGAACGGGGAGTGGAAGACTCCAGGACCATGGCGTGGCCGTTTTTCTCTGAAACAGTGATTGTAAATCCCTTATTGTATTCTCCTGCAGGGAGCGGAATGTAGAAATCCTTGCCTGAGCCTAATACGAGACCGCTTCCGTCCGGCTTTTTACAGTTGACTGTAAGATTGTCGTATTTAAGGGTGCTAGACCATGTTTTCCATGCCCCTGTGCTGTCCTTGGAAAGATAGCCGCACAGGCTTGCCCCCGCGTTATCCTTGATGTTGACGGATGCTATCTCGGCGGATCCGGTCAGTTTGAAATGCAAGATTCCGAACACATGTTGGAAACTGAGGTTCGTGCTGGAACCACTGGCCGCCATCAGGTCTGAACACCTTGCGAAACTGCCCTCGCGGTAGAACTGTGCGTCCGGGACCATCACGCCTTTCCACTGGGTGTATATCTCAGCGGGGTAGATAGCCTCGTAGGATTCAGCCTC
>JAKSJJ010000097.1 GCA_024398335.1 Bacteroidales bacterium
CGCTCCAAACGCGACCAACTCCAACAGCGCCTTCTTTATCGGACGTCCGACTTCAGCAGCCAAGAAGGTCGAGCTTATCAACCCGGTAGTCAGAAACTGTACACTCTCAGCTCCTGCCGGCCAGACTAACGGAGGACTCGTAGCTTATCTTGACGGCGAAAGCCTTATCGTCAAGAACGCCGTAATCGATGGCATAAGCATCGACTGCGTCCGTAGATATGTCGGAGGTGTCGTCGGAAACATCGTGAACACCGTCAAGTCAGTCTCCGTGGACGGACTCAAGCTTTCAGGATCGACATTCAAGGTAACAGGTACTGTATCAGGCGAGAACCAGAACTACACCGGTGGAGTAGTCGGATACATGTCCGGCACTGTAACAGAGGTCACTATCAAGAACGCCGAGCTCTCAAACACCAAGTTCATCTGCAACAGGGCATACGTCGGAGGTCTCCTCGGTACTTGCGCAGGTAAGAGCGTCATCGTAGAGAACAGCGTCGTAGGTTCTAGCTGCAGCGTCACAGGTTCATACTCTGTCGGAGGTCTTACTGGAGGCGCCTTCTTCGGAAACGGCACTTTCATGAAGATAGACGGATGTACCTGCTACGCTCAGGTTACAGGTTCTAACTTCCAGGTCGGAGGACTTGTAGGTCTTGTCAATAACAACGCCCTCACCACCCGCGCCAATGTAGTCATCAGCAACAGCGCATACATCGGAGGTTCAGTAGTATCCACCCATGCCGGAGTGGCTCACGTAGGAGGTATCATAGGTAAGTCAGGCGGACTTGAGACCGAAGGAGAGAATAACAGGACATATACTTATGTAGTCAACTGCTTCTCTAGGCCGAATAAGATTTACGCTTCAGCCGCGACTCCGCTCGCCGAGACATCTGAGGCTTATGTCGGAGGTATCATGGGACACCTCCACTCAGGCACGACCGTATATGGTTGCTACTGCGGCGCTCCTGAGACAAACATCGCCGCTAACGGTCTTAACGCATATCCTATCTGGGGTGTAGCTGAGGATTTCTCTACTTGGCACAACAAAGCGGACAAGGTATATTACGGAAACGGATTTACCGCCGCCGGATACTTCAAGACCGCCGGCGACGCCGCTTCAGTCACTTCCGAGGCTGTATCGCTTACTGACGGAACCCTTCTGACCAAGCTTAACGCCGCGGCGAGCGCTTACAACGCCGCTCCTCTTTACGCAGGCTCAAGCGCAGATCAGTGGATCGCAGGTTCTGACGGCTACCCTACCCTCGCCAAGGTGCTCCCTGACCCAGACAAGAAATAGTCCTATCTCTCATATTCAATGAATCCGCTGACCGGAAGGCCAGCGGATTTTTTCGTCCCCTGTTTACCTTTTCGCCTTTCATGACATATAGAATTGTGATTTTCACAGTGCGAAATATAATTTTGAGTAATTTTTACACAAAATATTTGCATGTGTCATTTTTACACATTATCTTTGCGTCACTTTAACACAAACAATGTACGGCCATGAAAAAAGAAAGTATGACAATTGACAACAGAATTTATGACTCAGTAACCACAACAGTCAAGGTCGTTCTCCGTCAGAAAGGATGCTGGTATCTCAGCGCTGATGACATCGAGGAAATCGCCCAGGACGCTATGGTTCACATCTGGCTGAATGTAGAAAAGTTCGATCCTGAAAAAGGTGTAAGTTTCAAGACTTGGGCTAACACCGCCGCTCACAATTGGGCTATCTCTCAGTCAAAGAAGTTGCACACAATCGCTAAGAGCAGCGCGCGCTTAGACGATTTGAGGGAGTTTGATGTACTGGACGATTTCGAGTATGATTTCGACCATATCGACCTTGAAGAGATCCGTGACCATAAGCGTTATCAGATGCTCAGAGGATTCGTAGACACTATGAATTCAAAGGAGCAGAAGATGATCCAGATGATGGAGGATGGTTTCTCCAAGGAGGAGATGGCTGAAGGATTCCAGACCAGCGGCGGAAACAGCGACACCATGAAAGCAAGGGTCCGTTCAAAAGTTAAAAAATACCTCGAGGAGAGCAAGTATTACAGAATGACAGCGTAAAGGTCAAAGGGTTACATCCAAGGAGCGAAGGCAGGATTCGAGGGACATATCCTGAGGGTTTGTCCCTTCGATTCCTTGAGGCACAGGCATGTCAAGAGAGTCGAAAAGTTCTTCCCAAAACAGCGGCAGACTGCCGTCAGGGGCGAGAAAATTCATCGGGGCGGCATGAAAAATACGCCTCCCACGACGATCCAGGAAAGAATCATAGACCAGTTCGCTGCAATAATGGGAGCCGTTATCTGGTAAGAAACGCCAGTCATAGTCCTCCACCAAAAATGATCGCGCACGTTCTACCGCGAGGGCGCCCACAGAACGTCCAAGGCGCTTGACGCGCATCACATCCATGACAGCAAGGGAGCCGTCCGGGTATGAGAAATCTACCAAGAAGGTGTCAAGCGGATACCTGGAGACTCCCCTCTTGTCACCCGCGTCGATAATGTAAATATCCCCGTTGTCCTCCATGTCCACGATAGCGACATGGAAATAGTTTTTGCGTCCGTCGCCCGTCGCGCTGACAATGGCGTCCGACATACTTGTATCGGCGCTTTCCACCGCTCCCACAAAAATTAAATCCCCCTTTCGCAGAGCGTCACGGCCTAACTTCCCGCCTTCCCGAGTATGGAAAAGAGAACAAGCGCCGAGAAAAAGCGGCATGAGGGCGGCGAGCAGATATGAGCGATTGAAAATCATCGACGCGAAGATAAGCATATCTACGATTTTTATTACCTTCGCGACATGAAAACACTTCGCAAAAGCATCTTGATCATGGGATTTTTCGCATCTCTTTTCGGCAGCAAGGCCTGCACTCAGGCGGAACCAGCCTATCCACAGGATAAAATCACAGCTAAGGACGGTTCTGTCATAACCCTCACATTCTACTCTCACGCCTCAGTCGGCATCACATGGAACGACCATCAGATCTATGTCGATCCTGTCGGCGAGAACGTCGATTTCAGCAAAGAGCCTAAGGCAGACCTCATCCTTGTCACACATGAGCATGGGGACCATTTCGACGTGCAGACTGTCGAGAGCCTTGAGAGGCTTAAATGTGTTGTAGCTGCATCAGAGCAGGTAGCGGAAGTCATCGAGGGCGCATGCGAGGCCATGAAGCCAGGTACTGTCATCAAGCCTTTCTACGGCGAGGACAAGTGCGAGGAGGACTGCGAGGTGACAGTCAAGGCAGTATGTGCGTACAACATCAGCGAGGGTCACACCAATTTCCACCCTAAGGAGCGTGAGGACTGCGGATACATCATCACTCTCGGCGGGACATCGATCTATTTCGCAGGTGACACAGAAGACAATGAGGACGTGCTCGCCCTTAAAGACATAGACATAGCCTTCCTGCCTGTCAATCAGCCATATACGATGCTTCCAGAGCAGGCCGTCAGGGTCATCGAGGCGATACGCCCAACCATTTTCTATCCATATCATTTCGCGAGCCAGGAAGGACGTACCGACGTAGAGTCTCTCGCCGAGCAGCTTAAGGACATCTGCGAGGTGCGCATCCGTCCGTTAGAGTAATTTCTCAGCTATGAGGAAGTTTCTTCTCGTCATGAGCGTCATCATCTTGGCAAGCCTTTCTCCAAGGCTTGCGGCGGGAGCGAATATCCAAACAGACAGCACTATCGTGGCGCCGGAGAAATTCACGGAGAAAATCAACGCCTCTGTCATCAGAGCGAAACTGCCCAAAAGGCTGCGCACAAGGGAGCCATTCTGGGGAACTCCGGTGGAATACGCCACCGACCCCGCATGGACCTGCGCCAGCGCCCTCAGCAGGATTTCATCGGCCAGGGCTACACATGAATATGGCGTGCCTATGGCTGTACCTTCGAGCAAGGAAATGATCCTCGAGGACAGCGTCAGCGTATGGATGTCAAACCCTCTTACAGGCATCGCTGACTGGGTCTGCTGGAACGCTGACCTAGCCGACATGGGCGGAGAACGAGACCGCTTCCTTCGAAGATGCGCCGCCGCCAAAGTACACATGGACCTTTCCCTGTGGGTCTCGGTCATCAATGAATGCTACAAATGGGCATGGAGCAAACCCTACGGCAACGTGAATATAGTCTGCGGGCCTATGTATAACACCCGTGTCGACGGAGAAATCACGAAAGAGAGCGTTCCTTACGCGTTTTTCGCCGTGGTCTGTAAGAAAGTAGCCTCCCCTAAAGTCAGGGACACAGGCTTCAGGTCTGTGGGCTTTGTCATCCCTAACAACCCTTCGGCGAAGAAGACCGCCAATGTATATGACTACTCCAGGACTGTCAACAACGTGGAGCACTTCACCGGCTATGACTTCTTCCCTAAGCTGCCCGCCAGCGTCGCGGAGGTCGTCGAGGAAATGACTGTCTATGAGCTTTTCTGCCCATTTGTCGAGGACGAGGAGCAGGCATACGAAGAGGATGAGATAGTCCTCGGGGACATGCAGGAAATGTTCTACGACAGTTTCCAAAGTTTTGATTGACAGAATCTTGAAAAAAAAGATTATATTTGCAGGCGATTTTGTGGTTAACAATACCGATCAGAAAAACAATGAGACATTTTATTTTAATCGCCTGTCTGGGTGTGATGTGTGTAGCGTCATGCCAGAAGGTGCCTTCTCCTGGAAAGCAAGCCCAGGACATCACATTCCGTGTAACGACGGAAAACACGACCAAATCCACAGCCATTACAACACAGTCGCTTAGGAGTAAAGAGTTCTACCTGTATGCTCTGTCCACCGGAGGAAACAATCCTTATACGGTAGAGAACGAGTGTTGGTTGGATAAAGCCGACGAAGTCTTACCGATAAGATTCGCTGATTTAATACAGGATGAAGGTTGGAAAGAGGAATTAGACAAGGTCAAAAACATGACGGTGGACTATTTCTTCGGTCCCGAGAGAATATCCTACGTTGATCAAAAGTGGATATTCAACAGAGAGCCTTACAAATGGCCTAAAGTTGATGAGGAAAATCCTAAGAAATTAAGTTTCTTCGCAATAGCCCCAACCACAAGCGCCAGCCATGTACTTCCGTTCGTCTATCTTGACAACGGTACCGGATACGACAGCTACTTTCTCGGAGAAAACATTTCAGATACTTTCGCGACGACCCCATATGCTACATTGGGAGCCGGAATCGTCATCGAAGCAGGCGGAAAGGACAACGACGCTGTGGAGCAGGAAGACATCCTGATCGCCTTCACCCCTAACCGTACGGCAGAGCAGGGCCAGGTGCCTCTCACCTTCAAGCATGCCCTCAGCGCCGTCAATATCTGCGTCGGAGACATTGATGCCACCCTTAAAACTAAAGGCCTTACCGTAAAAAAAGCCGGAGTCGTCCACGCTCTTAAAACATGCATCTGCACCGTCGGACTTCTGGAAGAGCCTGTACTTATCGGCGGCGTTCTTGATGACTCCGCGATAGCTGATTACTACCAGAAGAACCCTACACTCGCCAGCGCCCTGACAACCCAGACTGACCAGAACACTTTCTGGCTTTGTCCGCAGAAAAAGAGCGTGCGCATCGAGCTCGAGTACGAGTATGACGGACACGTGACCACGGCAGGAAAAACACTAAACGTCAACTGGGAGCCAGGCAAGGTCTATACCTATAGGGTCAACATTTTAAAGGAGTACAGTGGCGAGATTATCATCGACTGTGAGAATGTCACCATCGAGAAAATCATAGAAGAAGATATTTATGACCTTAACTATTAACAGAGAACTGATTATGAAAACAAGAAATATTCTTTTCATAGGCGCTCTGGCTACGGTTATCGCCTGCTCAAAAAATGAGGACACCAAGACTTCAGCGGCATCGAATGTCATAGAGTTCGAGGTTTCAACCGACGAGATCACGACAAAAGGAGAGGTCGTCACAACGCAGAAAGTCTACAACGACAATTACACAAAGACATTTTCCTTGTCCGCAGTAAAAACAAGTATACATACAGACGCTGGTGGAATTATCGTTCCTGAGTCCGTCTTGATTGAAGAGACCAATGAATTCCATGATCTTCTTGAAAAGATAACAGGACAAAAAAGCACGCATGAAGAAACTGCCGAATATTATTTTCACGGATCAGAGGTCTTTCATAATGGCCACTGGTATCTAGACGGGAAACCGACATGGCCAGATGGAGACAAACTCAGTTTTTGGGCTGTTGGACACATGATTCCACAACAGGGTAAAAACACATCGGTTCAATTTTATGCGCAAGCATATTCCAACATGAAACCATTGTATGGTTTTGAAGCATATGGTCTCCTTTTCGGAATACACATTGCAATTCCCGACAAGAATGATTGCGCACAAAATCAGACTGATCTGCTTTTGGCTTTCGATCCTAACAAATCAATGGCGGATGGCAAGGTTAAACTCCATTTCAAACATGTCCTTTCCGGCGTTCGCTTCGTACTTGGAGATATACCTCAGGATTGGGCGGTATCTGACATAAAGATAGGAAATGTCCTATCAACAAGGCAATGTGTTTACTTTAACATCGACTGGTTTGACTGGCGAAACTGCTGGACTAAAGAAAATTACGACACAGAGGAGACACTCAAGGCTAAAGAAGCACCATTTATACAGGAATATAGCCAGAATTACCTTAAAGACGGATCATACGAGTACAACGAAGAAAACATGACATTCTGGATGGTTCCGCAAGAAGACAGATCCGCCAAGATGACCGTTAAATTCGTCAACAAGAACGACTCGTCTATGACTCGTGAATTCGCCTTGAACGTTCCTATTACTTGGGAAAGCGGCCATCTTTACAGGTACAGGATCAACTACGACGGCAAAGACATGACGAACATCGTCCTAGGCGACGTCAACGTCGAGGACTACACCCCTGGCACCACTCCTGAAGTCGTCTTTGATTAGCATCGAGGTATATTGCTCCACAAAAAAAGAGTCCATTATAGGACTCTTTTTTTGTGGAGCATAGGAGAATCGAACTCCTGACCTTTTGAATGCCATTCAAAC
>JAKSJJ010000098.1 GCA_024398335.1 Bacteroidales bacterium
ATTCCGACCTTGACAAGAGGGAGAAATTCTTGAAGGATAACGATAAGAAGGACGACAAGAAAGACGAGAAAAAGGAGGAGAAGGACTCACTTAAAGAGGTTAAGAAATACACCCCTGACTTCGACGGCCGATTCGACCGCATTGTCAAGCTCACTCCTTACGCAGGCAGAATAGGCTCACACTTCCTCACCAACGACGGAGCCAAACTTTATTATATGGTACGCCTCGAAAAGGGCATGGATCTTTGCGTACTTGACATAAAGGCGGGCAGCGTCAAAGTATCCCAGAAGGGCTGTTCCGGAGCCATCTACCCTGCTGCCGACGGAAAGAGCTTCTTCATCCTCAGCTCTGGCGGAGTATCCAAGGTCGACGCCGCGTCCGGCAGCAAGAAATCAATTTCCTTCAAGGGAGAGTACGAGTACGATCCGGCTTCCGAGAGAGAATATATCTTCAATCACATCTGGAAGCAGGTGTCAGAGAAATTCTACGACCCGACTATCCGAGGCATCGATTGGGCGGGATACAAGGCTGAATACGCCTCATATCTGCCGCACATAAATAACGGATTCGACTTCCAGGAGATGCTTTCCGAGATGCTCGGCGAGCTCAATGGTTCCCACACAGGAGCCCGGTTCCGCACTCTGGTAAAATACAATTTCGGCACCCTCGGACTGATTTACGACCAGACCTGGAAAGGAGACGGTTTGAAAATCAAGGAGATACTTCCAGGAAGCCCTCTTGCCGCCGCCGACCCTGAGATCAAGGCGGGAGACGTAATCACCGCCGTGGCAGGAAAGCCTGTGAAAGCTGGCGAGGACTGGTTCCATCTTTTCGCCGCCAAGGGAGGACGCAAGCTTAGCGTCAGCGTCAGCAAGTCAGGAAAGAAGCCTGTGGACATTCTCCTCTATGCGGCGACTTCTGACCAGGAGTTCCTTTATACAAGGTGGATACGTCAAAGAGAGGAAATGGTAAAGAAACTCTCCGGCGGACGCATCGCCTATGTACACGTGAGGAAGATGAATAGCGACAGTTTCCGTGAAGTATATTCAAGCCTTCTTGGCAAGTACAGGACATGCGAGGCCGTCATCGTCGATACACGTCATAACGGAGGCGGATGGCTTCACGACGACCTCGTGACTCTGCTTTCAGGCAAGGCTTACATCAAGTTCCAGCCTCGAGGACAATATGTCGGCACAGAGCCTTACAGCAAATGGACGAAGCCGTCATGTGTCCTTGTCGGAGAAGACAATTACTCTGACGCGTCTGGATTCCCATATGTTTACAAGACTCTCGGCATCGGCAAAGTGATCGGCGCCCCTGTCCCTGGTACGATGACCGCCGTATGGTGGGAGACGCAGGTTGACGGTAACACTGTCTTCGGAATTCCGCAGGTAGGTTCATTGGGGCTGAAGGAGAATCAGTATCTGGAGAACATGCAGCTCGAGCCGGATATCCTTATATATAATGACCCGGCGTCCCTTCTTCGCGGAGAGGACAAGCAGCTCGAGAGAGCCGTCAAGGAAATGCTTAAGGAAATACAATAGCGCCCTGGCCTACGCGACTACATCCGATAGCATATAATTTCGCCACGCTTCGTGGATTTTATATTAGAAATGATGTAATTTTAGAAATAAGCACTATATTTACATCCGAAATAATATAAAAAATCCTGAACGGATGGAAAAGACACAGTTGTCGCAGACAGTAAAACAACTTCGAAAGGAGTATGGCATGACACAGGAAGAACTCGCCCTGAAATCGGGGGTCGGGCTCAATTTCGTGCGCAATCTTGAGCAAGGAAAACCGAGTCTTCGCATGGACAAGGTGAATCAGTTGCTAAATCTTTTCAACTACACCTTGACCGCCACATCCAAATATTGACATCCATGAGACAAGCTTCAATTTACAGAAAAGGCTTTCTGGCCGGTGTGTTGACGGAAGATGGAGGCGAGTATACCTTCCTCTATAACGAGGGGTATCTCGCATCGCACGATGCGACAGCGATCAGTCTCACCCTCCCGTTGCGTGCAGAGGCTTTTTCAAGCCCTGTGCTCTTCCCCTTCTTTGACGGCCTAATCCCAGAGGGGTGGTTACTGGATGTCGCATTGAGAAATACAGATATAAGCGTGCTTGACCGGATGTCACTTCTGCTGCTATGCTGCAAGGAGTGTATCGGAAGCGTGAGTGTACTACCTCTTGACAACGAATAGTCCATGTGTAAGTGTTTATATTGTTACAAGGAACTGGACGAAGGTCAAAAAGACTTCCACCCAGGCTGCGCGCGCAAATTTTTCGGGACTTCGAGCGCACCCCTGCTTGAATATCGCAGGGAGGATCTTGACGCTTTGGCCTCTCAGATAATCCAAGCGCAGACATCTCTCACTGGAGTTCAGCCGAAACTCTCTCTCAATCTTCACAAGCACGATGGATGCAACCGTCTGACCATCGTAGGGCTTTGGGGAGACTACATATTCAAGCCTCAGACGGACTCATATCCAGAACTGCCTGAGAACGAAGACCTAACCATGCACATGGCGGAATCCGCTCGTATCAAGGTGGTTCCCCACTCTCTCATCCGCCTGGCGGACGGTAGCCTCGGCTACATAACCCGGCGCATAGACCGCACCAAGAAAGGAGAGAAAATCGACATGGAGGATATGTGCCAGCTGACGCTCCATCCTACTGAGTACAAGTACAAAAGCTCATGCGAGCAGATCGCGAAGGCGATCGCCACATACAGTTCCACTCCGCGACTTGACCTTGTCAACTTCATGCAGGTGCTGCTCTTCTCGTTCGTGACCGGAAACAACGATATGCATCTGAAGAATTTTTCCATATATCGGCCCGGCAAGCTTTACCAGTTGACACCGGCCTATGACTTACTTAATGTCTCGATAGCCAATCCGAAAGACAATGAAGAGATGGCATTGCCGATCAATGGTAAAAAATCACGCATTAAACTCGATGACTTCCTCAAGGCTTCTGCTACCATGGGCATAGAAGAACGCATCACTCGTGGACTCATTGAGAACATGCGGAAGGCAATGCCTGTATGGATGGATCTTATCAATGATTCCTTTCTCAGCGATGAGATGAAACAATCCTATATAGAACTCGTAAACAGACGAATATCTTTACTGACCGGAAGTCTGTGACGTAAACGCCGCAGCCTAGCACCCGTGCATAATCGTTCCACATACCGGAGAACGCTCACTCCCTTTCGACTTGGGAGGAGTCCTAGAGAATGGCTCTAAGGCTCCAGCTCTGGACTGGGAGCACGAGGTTCCCAGAACCGTTGTCGCTAGAGCGCTAGTCTGAGACAGGACGGACAGATTGCCCGTAGTAGCGGCGGTTGTAACTCCTCTCAAATTCGCCCGATTTGAAATACACGCTGTAAACATAACCAGGGTCGCTCGTATGGAGGGACGAAGACCCATAGTAGCCGCTGGATCCTAGGTAGTGGTGGTAGCCGGCAAGACGGACACCGGCTGCAGGCAGGAAGATCCATTTGTCTGTGTAACCAGACTTCTTGGACTGCACCTTATAACCGTCTATTTCGTTGATTGAAGTCCATGTCCATGAACAGTTGTCTATATTCAATAATTCATCCCATTCTGCAACAGTAGGCATGCGCCAGGTACCTCTCCACGCGACAGAGGCGACGTCATCACTCGGGTCAAGGACTGTCTTGTTATCAGGACTACCGGTACCCGACCAATAAGAAGACTTAGCCGAAAGGACATACTTGGTCCAACCTGTATATTGATCAGAACCAGTGTGGTAAGGGCAATTGCTCCAATCAAGGTTGATGCTCAAACCCGTAACGTCTTTGATGCCTGCCCACTGATAGAGTGCACCATAATCCTCCGGCTTTGAAGCACCGACGTTACAAGTAGCCCACTTGACCGACAGACCGAGGTCAACACACTCATGGCCGTTATAAGGATCGGGGTTCTGAGTTACAGAGAACTCCTTCGTCGCTCCGGCATAGGTGAGTTTTATTTTGCCGGAACGCTGAAAATCGCTATTGTTTTCGGCGACCCTATACGAGACGACATCATCGTTTATGACAACATCGGTAATCCATGTCACAGTCGCAGAAGCCTCCAACGTCGAGCCTGGGTAGGGATTCTGTATCGTTACATTGAATGACGCGGTCTGCTCCGTGAAATCAAGAGACGCCGACTCGCTCGAAAGGATTATGACAGCCTTAAGGGGAACTTTCTCAGGAGCTTTCTCACATGAGCTGAGCGCCAGAACAAGGGCTGACAAAAATAAAAGAATAGTTTTCAAACGCATATTGAAATTGAATTAGGATTGCACAAACGACGAAATTACACTATTTATCGGATTTTCGCAAATCCTTAGCATGAGGCCGGGCGCCGGCAGACAAGGACAAAGACGCTTTTCTTGGAGTTTCATGCCGATTTGCGTATATTCGCATTGAATTTGCGTCGGCGACAGGGACAAGCGACCCGCAAGGAATCGCAAAACACTGAGGTTCAAGCAAATACAAAACACGATAGGCATATATAATTAGTCATGGACAAAAAGGTAGTAATCATTCCGACTTATAACGAGAAGGAGAACATCGAGAACATCATACGTGCGGTGTTCGCCCTCGAAGGAGATTATCATATACTAGTCATCGAAGACGGGTCACCAGACGGTACGGCAAGTATTGTCAAGGGGCTCCAAGAGGAGTTCCCGCAGAGACTTTTCATGATAGAGCGCAGCGGCAAGCAGGGACTTGGGACCGCATATCTTACTGGATTCAAATGGAGCGTGGAGCAGGGATACGACTATATTTTTGAGATGGATGCCGACTTCTCCCACAACCCTGATGACCTGCCTCGCCTGTACCAGGCATGCGTCGATGGAGCGGATCTCGCTGTAGGCTCACGCTATTGCAACGGTATCAGCGTCATCAACTGGCCAATCGGCAGAGTCATAATGTCTTACTATGCGTCTGTATATGTAAGGACTGTTCTGGGCATGAAAGTTTTCGACACCACTGCCGGATTCAAGTGTTATACACGTAAGGTGCTTGAGACAATCGATCTTGACAAGGTGCAGATGAAGGGTTACGGATTCCAGATCGAGATGAAATACAGCGCATATAAGCTTGGTTTCAAGGTCGTTGAGGTGCCTATCATCTTTGTTGACCGCAAGGAGGGCACGTCAAAGATGTCTTCAAGCATATTCGGCGAGGCCTTCTGGGGCGTCATGAAGCTCAAGCTCAGAAAAATCCGTCCCGTCAGCAAATAAAGACGACAACACATCACAAAAGAGGATGACTCAAAGGAGAGCTCATCCTCTTTTTTTGCGGTGCTTCGCAGCAGCTTTTCCTCAGATGGAATGTGTCGTCGTACAGGAATCCAGCGACTAGCGCTAGAGCACGCCGGCAGCACCCGGCCTTGTGCTGGGGGCTGTGGCCGCCCATGGCCTCATGAATGGGTACCGTCAGGCGGGCCCAGCCCAAGCTGAGACTGCCTGACGGGGGGACGTAGCGCAGCGAAGGCCCACCAGCATGAGGTCGGGGCTGCCGGCGAAGATACGTGAATAGTTGCATAAAAAAGAGGCCGGCCCGAAGGTCGACCTCATTTATGATATGTGCTGATGTGATTATTCAGCCTTTGGCTCATCAACTGGAGCTGCAGGAGCCTCTGCTACAGGTGCGGCAGGAGCGACTGGTGCAGGTGCTGGAGCTGGAGCTGGAGCAGCTGCTGCGGCAGCAGCGTCAGCGGCCTTCTTCTCTTTGTTCTTCTTAACAAGGAAGTAAACAAGAGCGGCTACGACACCGAGGATAACGACACCGAGAACAGGTCTGTAGAAGAGACATCCGATACCGATGATAAGGAGAGACCATGCCAGACCGATAACCCAAGCGATAAGGCTGATACCGAAGCCGATGATATTGGCGATGAATGGGAGAACCTTAGCGATTGTCTCAACGAATCCGAGGATATTCTTGATACCGCCGACGATGAGGAGGATACCTACAAGGCGAAGGATCCAACCGAGCATTTTGTTCTTCTGATGCTCTGAAGCGAACATCTCGTCCATAGCGTGAGTACCCATGTAAAGAGTCTCGAGGCTCTTCTCGTTCTTAGTGTCATAGTACTTGGTGAAAGTATTGCCCTGAGGGACTGCGAGGATAGAAGCTACACCGCCCATACCCTTCTTGAAGGTAACTCTTACGTCACCGATCTCCGGAGCTGGCTCAACGACACCCTCTGTGAGCTCGATGGTCTTTCTCTGGCCATACTCCTCAGTGATATAGAACTTAGTGACAGGCTCGCTGCATGAGATACCGCCCTTAAGGACATCGTCAAGGACATATGCGCCGTAGTCAACGACCTCAGCGGTCTGATACTTATCATCAATATTAGCGACAACGTGGTTAGCTACGCTGTGTCCTTCGTCGTACTGAGTCTGGAAATTGCTTGAGTTCACTGGAGAACCGCACCACTCCTTGCTGTAAGTATAGGTAGTGATTGTCTCCTGGCCGCCACCGACCTTGTCCTTAGTCTCTGAGTGGCTATGCTCAACCCACTGATAGTATTCAACGCTTCTGTCAAGTTTGATAGCGTTAGGAATGCTTACCGGGAACATGTCATCAGAAAGAGTCTCCTTTGTAGAAGCTGTAGCCACAGCGTGGATAAGCTTACCCTCGAACTCTGTGTTCACAGAGGTAACGTCTCCCTCGACGCATACCTTCTGGGCACCCTTGAGCATCCTTGTGGTCTTAACTGTACGTCCCTCGTTCCAGAAGAGAACGCAAGTACCGATAACGAACATCAGGATACCTGTTCCGATGCCTTTAAATGAGTTTTTCACTCTGTCACCATAAGAGGTGGTTGTTTTAACTGTTACTGCCATAGTATAGTTGTTTTAAGGTTATTGGTTGTTCAATA
>JAKSJJ010000099.1 GCA_024398335.1 Bacteroidales bacterium
TTGTGCTACCAAGGAGGACCACGTTACGGATGTTTTGGGTTTCGTAAGTTTTCATTTGTTGTTTTATTGCTATTAATTACTTGTTCATTCATCACCCCTAGGGGTCAATCTCCGCAAATCTAATAAATTTTAAAGGTAATAGCAATATTATCCCCTATAAAAATCCATAATTTCCGCTCCGGAATACCCGAAATATTCGACAAGGGCGTCATTAAACAAAGCGGGGTTCCGGATTCCAGCCATAACACATGTCTTGGAGAAACTAAGTCCGGGCAAGCGGTTCATCAATCCGTCTTCGAGAAGATTCACGAAGTTTTCAAGGTCTTGGAGTTCTTTGTCTGTTTTCATTTTTCGTCATTTTTAAGCCGGCGGTTTCTTCCGCCTTCCGCGAATATGTATTTTATCTCTATATTCCCCACGCCACTTTTGAAAGTTTTGCTTTTTCAAGCGTATTTTTTGCTTTTTCTTGTCATTTTTTACTTTTCTGACAACTTTTTCTTGTCTTTGACAATAATTTGTTGTCCGCCTTTTGATGGTCGGAGGACTAATTTTGCAGAAAAAGAACGCTAGTGTTTGACGATTCTAAAATAAAGGAGACAATCAGCAGGCTGAGAGAAGAGCGTGCCATTTCACAAGCGGAAATGGCGGACAGAATCGGCGTGTCCAGAAATGCTTACCGCGGACTGGAAAAAGGAAAAACCGCCATTCTCAATCCCAAACTCAAGGAAATCTCCAAGTGCCTGGGCATGGAAGTGGACGACATTCTTTCCCTTGCCTATCCTAAGGGCGTTCTTCAGGACTCCCAGGAGTCATTCTACATCACCTCTATCTCTCGTCTGGAAGAAAACGTCAAGGTGTACGAGCAGCTTGTTAAAAGTCAGGAGAAAAGAATCAACGACCTTGAGGAGAAGGTAGCTCAGCAGCGACAGACCATCGAGATGCAGAGCAGGCAGAACAAAGCGATGAGCGAGAGACTTGCCCAGTACGAGGGGAATGACTAATTTCGCGGTATGCGAAAAGAAATCAGTCTATTACCATACATGCAGGAAGGCCGCGTCGAGGCGGGATGTGACGAGGCGGGAAGAGGTCCGCTCGCCGGGCCGGTGTTCGCCGCCGCCGTCATCCTTCCAGAGAATTTTCATCATCCCCTGCTGAACGACTCAAAGAAGATGACCGCCAAGGCTCGTCAGACCCTTCGTCCTATCATCGAGCAGGAGGCCCTCGCATGGGCCGTCATAGCAGTCAGCGCCGAGGAGATAGACTCTATCAACATCCTCAACGCTTCCATTACCGGAATGCAGAGAGCTGTCAGGGCCCTTTCGATAAAGCCCGAGCATCTGCTCATCGACGGAAACCGATTCAAGAGTTTCGACGACTATAATAAAACCAGGTACACGACGGTGGTCAAAGGTGACGGAAAATACGCCAGCATCGCCGCGGCGTCGGTCCTAGCGAAGACATACAGGGACGAATATATGCTCAAGCTCGCCCAGGAGTATCCCGGATACGGATGGGAGAGAAACATGGGATATCCGACCCCCGAGCATATAAAAGCTTTGCGGCAGCTTGGCCCTACGCCTCACCACCGCAAAAGTTTTCATCTGAAGGAGTCGGACGAGCCGACTCTCTTCTGATGAAGGTTATAGAATCTTAAACGCTAAATCGAAGTCTCGAATTCTTTGAGGAAACGCATGTCGTTCTCAAAATAATGTCTGAGGTCCTTGACCTGCCATTTGAGCATCGCGATACGCTCCACGCCCATTCCGAAGGCGAATCCGCTGTATTTCTTGCTGTCAATTCCAGACGCCTCAAGGACGTTAGGGTCAACCATTCCACATCCGAGAATCTCAAGCCAGCCTGTACCCTTACAGATGTTACAACCCTTTCCGTGGCAGATGTTGCAGCTTACGTCAACTTCCGCTGAAGGCTCAGTGAACGGGAAGTAAGAAGGACGCATGCGGATCTGGGTCTGAGGACCGAACATCTCGCGGGCGAAAAGAAGGATAGCCTGTTTCATATCAGCGAAGGTGACACCTTCGTCGATGTAAAGTCCCTCTACCTGATGGAAGATACAGTGCGCACGGGCTGAGATAGCCTCGTTACGGAACACTCTACCAGGACAGACCACGCGGATAGGAAGCTTCATTGTCTCCATGCAGCGGACCTGTACGCATGAGGTATGGGTACGGAGAAGAATAGGGTTCTTCTGCTCGTTATCTGTTACGAAGAAAGTATCCTGCATCTCGCGGGCAGGGTGCTCAGGAGGGAAGTTGAGAGCCTCGAATACATGCCAGTCGTCCTCAACCTCCGGACCTTCAGCCACATCGTAGCCGAACTTACGGAAGATCTGGACAATCTCCTCTCTAGCGATACTTACAGGGTGACGGGATCCGAGTGGATAATCGTCTCCAGGAGCGGTCAAATCCTCTTTCGAACCGCCATTTGCCGAAGCGCCGCTTTGAGCCACGGCTTTAAGCTCTTCTATTTTCTGGGCAGCCTCCTGCTTGAGAGCGTTCAATGCCTGACCGAAGAGTCGTTTCTGTTCTTTATCTACTGTGCGGAACTCCTCGAAAAGTTTCGTGATCTCACCTTTTTTACCAAGGAGTCGCACTCTCGCTTCCTCTATCTCCTGCTCCTTTTTGCAGACCAGGCCTCGTACGTCAGCCAATAAGGCTTCTATTCTTTCTTTCATCGTATTTGATTTATCGACGCGAATATAACTATTTTTTCTTCTCTAGACTCGCCGCGGCTTTCTCTCTGCGCTTAGCGCGGGCTTTCTGCGCCCTTTCCGCTCCGCTCTTAAGATATAAAGCCCACTGCTGAGCCGTGAATATTTTCTTATATGAAGCATCTATCGCCTCATACCATTTGTCCTGTACATCCTGATACATAGACCCGTTGGAGACCTTCGAATTACGCAAAGCGTTCACTTCGTCCATCATCGCCGCGTAATTATGTTTAAGGGTGGAGTCCACATAAAAGGTCTGCCAAGGCTCCAGGTCCAACAATCTCTCAAGTCTGTCAGCCTCGTTCTCCGCGATCTCCTCAAGATCAGGTTCTTCACGCTCCTGGGCATAGACAGACACATTGCAGCAAAGCAGCAAAGCTGAAAGAGCCAATAATATGCTTTTGATTCTAGTGTTCATTGGATTCCATTAAAGAATTCGTAGATTTGCAAATTTAGAAAAACTCTTCAAAAAGAACAAAAATGAAAAAAGGGCTATCCATTTTCTTTTCCGCTCTTTGCGCTGTTTTACTTAGCCAAAACCATGCCGAGGCATGCTCCAACGTATTGGTCACCAAAGGCGCCAGCGCAGACGGCAGCAACATGATTTCTTATGCCGCTGACTCCCACCAGCTTTTCGGTGAACTCTATTTCAGAGAGGGCGGTAAAACCAAAGGCATACGTCCAGTATATGACTGGGACTCAGGTAAATACCTCTTCGATATTCCCGAGCCGACAAGGATTTACCGCCGTGTCGGAAATGTCAATGAGAAGCAGCTTATTATCGCAGAGACGACGTATGGCGGACGTGAGGAGCTCTGGGATTTCGACAATGGAATCGACTATGGCTCGCTGATCTATATCGCCCTGGAAAGAGCCGCTTCCGCACGTGAGGCCATCGAGGTGATCGTCGCTCTTACCGACGAGTACGGATATTGCTCCGAGGGCGAGTCTTTCTCCATCGCCGACAAGGACGAGGTCTGGGTCATGGACCTTATCGGCCGCGGCCCGGGAAAGAAAGGTATAGTATATGTGGCCCGCAGGGTTCCTGACGGATACATCTGCGCCCATGCCAACCAGGCCCGCATCAGCACCTTCCCTCTTAATGACCCTGACAACTGCCTCTACAGCGCCGACGTGATCTCCCTCGCGAGAGAGAAAGGCTGGTTCGACGGAGAAGACAAAGATTTCAGCTTCTGCGACACCTACGCTCCGCTTGATTTCGGCGGAATGAGAGGATGTGAGAGCAGAGCATGGTCAGCGTTCAATATCCTTTGCGACGGAAACTTCACCTTCATCGATGAGAACGGCGAGGAAGTGACCCGTCCGGCAATGGACTACATCGACTACGCCATGGGATATGACACGACCAAGCGTTTCCCTCTCTTTGTCAAGCCTTCACGCAAGATCAGCGTCAAGGACGTGGCCGACGTCATGCGCGACCACTTCGAGGGAACCCCTATGGACATGACAACTGACATCGGAGCAGGCGGAAACGCCCTGCCTTACAGATGGAGACCTATGCACTTCACCGTAGAGGGCAAGACCTACTGCAACGAAAGAGCTATCGCGACCCAGCAGACCGGATTCTGGTTCGTCGCCCAGTCAAGAGGCTGGCTTCCTGACGCTATCGGAGCCCTCAACTGGTTCGGAACAGACGACGCCGCCACCTCAGTGCTCACCCCTATCTATGTCAGCACGACAAAGGCCCCTGAGTGCTTCCGAGAGGGTAACGGCGACATGCTCACCTACTCCCCTACCGCTTCATTCTGGATCTGCAACCGTATCGCTAACGCCTGCTACAAAGCCTATAACCTCATGGCCCCTACCGTAAGGGCCGCCGCCGACAAATGGGAGAACGAAAGAATCGCCGAGATCCCGCAGATTGACCAGAAGGCGCTGAAAATCAAGCGTCAGCGCAAGCTCCGCAAGTTCCTCACGAACTACTCTGTAAACACCGCCCAGGAGATTTTCTCTCAGTGGGTGAAGCTCGAGGAGCTCCTTCTTGTCAAGTACATCGACGGAAACGTCAAGGCTCAGGACGCCGAGGGCAGATTTATCACCAACGGTAACGGAAATATCCCTGACAGCATCAGCCAGCCTGGCTACACCGAGGTCTGGAAGAAAGCCGTAGCCGCACAGCACGGAAATGTAATAGAAGTCAAATAACATTGTCATGAACTCGCCGATCAGAAAAAAGTGGCCGCGCGACGCCCGCCGGTGGGGAGTGCTGGCCGCGTGGATTCTTGTCAGCACGGGACTTGCCAAGTGGGTCATCCCTTCTCTTGAGGCGGCCGACCCGGAGCGCTACTGTCCGGTGGGAGGTCTTCAGGCCCTCACGACATTCTTTGTCAGAGGATCGCTCCCTTGCACGATGAACTCCGTACAGATAGTCATGGGCATAGCCCTCGCCGCCGCGGTGATTCTCTTCAGCAAGCTCTTCTGCGCATACATCTGCCCTGTCGGCACCGTACAGGACCTTCTCTCGAAGCTCCGCGCGAAGCTTAAAATAAAAGGTATCAGACCAGATTCCGACAGCGTGCTTGACAAGGTCCTCAGGATAGTGAAATATGTCCTTGTCTTTGTAGTATTCTACATGACCGCGACCCGCAGCGAGCTTTTCTGCAAGAACTTTGACCCTTATTACGCCGCCGCCACAGGCTTCAAAGGCGAGATCACCCTCTGGGCGGCTCTCGCCAGCACCTTCGCTGTGCTTGTCTGCTCTTTCTTCGTCGAGAACTTCTGGTGCAGATACCTCTGTCCGCTCGGAGCGCTCTCTAACGCTTTCAAGTTCTGGGCGTGGATAGGCGTTCTCTTCGGAGTATGGTTCGTCCTCGCGGCCGTCGGCGTAAACATGCCTTGGTGGATTCTCCTGGCCCTGTTCTGCCTTGTAGGATATTGCCTTGAGATCTTCTGCGCCAAGCCTAAGCTCCAACTTCTTCACGTCGTCAAAGACGCGGACGCCTGCTCTGGCTGCGGCCTCTGCGAGAAAGCCTGCCCTCATGCCGTGAAGCTCACCTCTCTCAAAGGCGGAAACGTGAACAGCGTTGACTGCACCCTCTGCGGCGAATGCGTCGCTTCTTGCGCCAAGGGAGCCCTTCAGGTCGGAGTCTGCTCTAAGGTCAAGGGCAAATGCTGGAAATATGTCCCTGCTTGTCTTACTGTCGTTCTTGTCATTCTCGGCATGTGGCTCGGCAGCCGCCCTTCAATGGAGGTGCCTACGATCAATGAGACTTGGGGTATCGAGGTCATGGGAGCTGACAGCGTCGTAAGACAGGTAGTCGACCCTTCGACCCTCAAGACAATGGAAGTCACAGGTCTTAAGAGCGTCAAATGCTTCGGAAGCTCAAGGGCGTTCATGAATAAACTCATGGGCATCAAGGGCGTACACGGAGTAAAGACATACGTTGGACACCACCGCGCCATCATCACATACGACCCTGCTAAGACAGATGAGGACACAATCCGCGAGGAAATCTTCGTGCCTGTACAGGTCAAGACCGACAAGCACCCTGAGCTTATCGCCGACAACCCTATAAAAGTCATCACAATCCGTACTGAGAACATGTTCGACCGTATGGACTTCACCTATCTGGGCCTTCAGTTCCGTCAGACTGACAAACTCATCTATGGACTTGAAAGCGAGTTCGCATGCCCTCTTATCGTGAGGCTTTTCGTCGATCCTTCAGAGGAGATAAGCGAGGAGTGGGTGAAGAGCATCGTGGAGAAGCCTGAGCTCGTGACCACCAACCCTAAGACAGGAGAGGTCATCAAGACTATCCCTACCGACTATAAGTTCGTCAAGATGGAAAAGGAAGTGGAAGAAATCACAGTCAAGGACTTTGTCCACAAGATGTTCTCAGGCTTTGACAGCGGAGTTTTCAACGGACGCTACACTGACGAGAACGGAAATGAGTTCGTCCAGAAGAGGGATACCACCTATATGGACCAGCCTCAGTTCATCTACGAGATCGCCGACGAGAACTACGACAAGCCTATCTTCAAGAGAACCAACGCTTTCATGTTCCTTTCCAACCATATCTCCAAGGA